>CAYGBB010000303.1:0-2954 GCA_964347985.1 uncultured Moraxellaceae bacterium | reverse complement strand
CGCAGGCACCGGTGACACTGGCCGTGCGCGTGCCGCCATCAGCCTGAATCACATCGCAGTCGAGCGTGATGGTGTTTTCACCAAGTTTTTTCAGATCCACGGCGGCACGCAGGCTGCGACCGATGAGGCGCTGGATCTCCAGGGTGCGGCCACCCTGCTTGCCGCGACTGGCTTCGCGATCACTGCGGGTATGCGTGGAGCGGGGCAGCATGCCGTATTCGGCGGTAATCCAGCCGCCGCCCTTGCCCTTCAGAAAGCGCGGCACGGAGTTTTCTACACTGGCCGTGCAGAGTACCTTGGTGTCGCCAAACTCCACCAGCACTGAACCTTCAGCATGGCGGGTGTAATGACGGGTGATGGTGACAGGACGCAACTGATCGGGGGCACGGCCGGAGGGGCGCATGGAAAACTCCGTTGATTCAAAAGGCCGGCAGTATAACAGGCGAGTGGGCAATCACGGCCCCGGCAGGTCTGGGTTACAATCACGGCCAGTCCCAGGAGCACACTTTGATGATACGCAGCATGACAGCTTTTGCCCGCAGCGAGATCCGGGGCGACGCCGGCCTGATCGCCTGTGAAATCCGCTCCGTGAATCACCGCTTTCTTGAGCCCGGCTTCCGCCTGCCCGAGGCCTTGCGTGATATTGAATTTCCGGTGCGAGAGCGGCTGCGCCAAGCCCTGACCCGTGGCAAGGTCGACGTGCAATGCCGTTATGAGGCGGCCGATGCCAGCGGCGGCACCATCGAACTGGATCGTGAACTGGCCTCACAGCTGGTGGCTGCCGCTGCCGAAATTGACCATATGACACGTCATGCCTCACCGCTCAATGCCACTGACATCCTGCGCCTGCCGGGCGTGATACGCAGCCGTGAAACCGATACCGCTGCCTTGCTAACGACCGCCCTGCAGTCCTTCGAACAGGCCCTCGGCCAGTTTATTGCCATGCGTGAGCGTGAAGGTGTCGAGCTGGCACGCCTGATTGAAGAGCGTCTGGGCCTGATGATGGCCGAGGTGGAAAAGGTGCGGGTACGCATGCCCGGCATTCTGGCGCATTACCGTGAGCGCCTGCTGGGCCGCCTGGCCGACATCAGGAGCGAACTCAACAGTGAACGGCTTGAGCAGGAAATGATCCTGTTTGCACAGAAAATTGACGTCACCGAAGAGATGGACAGGCTCACCACCCACGTCAGTGAAATCCGCCGTGTGCTCAAGGAAGGCGGAGCGGTAGGGCGTCGCCTGGACTTCCTGATGCAGGAACTGAATCGCGAGGCCAATACCCTGGGCTCAAAGTCGGTGAGCGCTGACAGCTCGCTGTCGTCGGTTGAACTGAAAGTACTGATCGAACAGATGCGCGAACAGATCCAGAACATCGAATAACACCCAGGGGCCCGGTTTTCAGGGCCCATCAATGATGGTACGCAGGGGCGATCCCATGTCCGGAAGTCTTTTTGTAGTCGCCGCTGCCAGTGGCACGGGGAAAACCTCGCTGGTCAAAGCCCTCGTTGATGTCAAACCGGGGATTGGCACATCGGTCTCGCACACCACGCGCAGCATCCGTCCAGGCGAGGTTGATGGCATGAACTATCACTTTACCGGGCGTGAAGAGTTTGTGCGCCTGATCGGAGAAGGGGCCTTTCTCGAGCATGCCGAGGTCTTTGGCAATCTTTATGGCACCTCCAAAGAATGGGTCCTGTCAGAGCTGCAGGCTGACAGGGATGTGATCCTGGAAATCGACTGGCAGGGCGCCGCCCAGATTCGCCGGCTGCTGCCGGTGGCGGTCAGCATTTTCATACTGCCGCCCTCGCTGGAAGCCCTGAATGCACGCCTCAACCATCGCGGCCAGGACAGCACCGAGGTTATCGCGCATCGGCTGCGCGAGGCCCAGGGTGATATCACCCATTACGCCGAGTTCGACTATCTCGTGGTCAATGATGACTTCAATGCCGCCCTGGCCGACCTCAAGGCCATCGTCCGTGCCACCCGCCTGACTTACCGCTCACAGTCGGTTCGCCAGGAAACCCTGATCCAGCGCCTGCTGGCCAGTGCGGGCCCGTCCACCTGACGCGTGCAGGTGCTCCGGCGGGCGCCTCCGGCTTGCGGCATCAAGGCCGCTTGCGTAGACTCCGCGACCTGCTTTCCCCTGCTTAACCGAGGTTCACCATGGCCCGTGTCACCGTTGAAGACTGTCTGGATCATCTGGATAACCGTTTCGAGCTCGTGCTGGTCGCTGCCAAGCGCGCCCGTCAGCTGGCAACCGGTGGCAAGGACCCTTTTCTGGCCTGGGAAAACGACAAGCCCACCGTAATGGCCCTGCGTGAAATCGCCGCCGGGCATGTGACCCGTGACATCCTCACCACCAAGCCCGAAGAAGAAGAGGATGCTTTTGAAGACTTGATTCAGCTGGAACGGCCTCAGCCCGCCGCAGATCTCTGATATCCCTCGCACGTCATCCGGCACCATCCAGCCCTTGACGTCGCGCGCGTCGGCACCGGACACTCAGGCCATGAGCTCCGGTATCGACGCACTATGCACAAGACTCGAAAGCTACCTCACGCCTGATCAGATTGCTGATATACGGCGCGCTTATCTTTTTTCTGAAATTGCCCACGAAGGCCAGCTCCGTCGCAACGGCGCGCCCTACATCACGCACCCTCTTGCTGTCGCCAATATCCTCTGTGACATGCATATGGATCACCAAAGCATCATGGCTGCCATGCTGCATGATGTGATTGAGGACACCGATGTCAACAAGGCTGGTGTGGCGGCTGAATTCGGCGCCGATATTGCCGCCCTGGTAGATGGCGTGACCAAGCTCACGCAGGTTCATTTCAGCTCCAAGGCCGAGGCCCAGGCCGAAAATTTCCGCAAGATGATGCTGGCCATGACGCAGGACACCCGGGTCATTCTCATCAAGCTGGCGGATCGCCTGCACAATATGCGCACGCTGGATGTCC
>CAYGBB010000302.1:0-2981 GCA_964347985.1 uncultured Moraxellaceae bacterium | reverse complement strand
GACTCCGGGATGGCACCGTGCGAAAGCGTATTGAAGACCAGCCCCAGCGCAACCATCTGTGCCGACACCCAGCCCAGATAGGAAATCATGATGGCAATGGAGGTCAGTACTTCAACCGTGCGGCCGTACTTGTTGCGGAAAAAGTCGGCAATGGTCAGCAGGTTCATGCGGTAGAGTTTGCGCGCATAAAACAGGCCGACAAGAATCAGACAGAGCGAGGCACCAAACGGGTCCGCCGCAATGCCCAGCAGGCCCTCCTCCAGAAATGTTGACGACGTGCCCAGTACCGTTTCCGAGCCAAACCATGTGGCAAACACTGTCGCGGTGGTGATGTAAAGAGGCAGGCTGCGCCCGGCCACCACATAGTCCTTCGCGCTGTGTACTCGCCGTGCGGCATAAAGACCGATACCAATCGTTACCAGCAGATAGAGGATGACGAATAAGTTCAGTGTGGACATGGCAGCATCCATGGTCTGGGTGTAGGGAGCTCAAGGAGCAAAGGCGCGATTCTAGAAAGTCATCTTTCCGAACACAATCCGTTTGTCAGCGCCATCGGCAATCTCAGACCAGCTGGAATCCCAACGCCAAAAGAGCGCCCCTCCATTCAGGCCTGAGCAGCCCTTTAATGGTGCATGACGAGAATTCAAAACGGGGGGGATAATCACGCCGCAGCCGATCAAACGCCAGGACAGGATCAGCCTCGGCCATGCTGGCCCGAAGGGCGGCATCATCCCTGGTCACATCACACAACTGCCCGGTCAGGTGCACGAGCAAACTGCCCAGTGTCTTGGCCTGCGGGCACTCCAGCACCGGCCCCTTGGGCAGGTCCAGTGACGACAGTGTGATCGCAGGTGTTATTCCGGCAAAACGGCAATAGGCTTCATGCACCATGGACGTCCCACGCCACTTGCCTTCCTGGCTGTAGCCAGCCACATGAGGTGAACCCAGGCGCACCTTCTCAAGCAATGCCGGCATCAACCGTGGCTCACCCTCCCATACATCCAGAATGACGGTGGGCGCATTGCCAGCAACAAGACGGGACAGCAAGGCAGCGTTATTGATCACCTCACCACGGCCAGCATTCAGAAGCACCTGATCGGGTCGCAGCCGCTGCAATCGCTCGTCATTCAACAAGTGAAAGGTGGAATGTGGCCCCGTCCGGGTCAGCGGAGTATGCAAAGCGAGCACATCACAGTCCCTGATCAGCTCATCCAGAGGCCTGAGCTCCACCCCGGAAACCGGACTCTGGGCCAGCAAAGGGTCACAGCCGATTACCTGAAAGCCGGCAACCAACAGCAACCCGGCAACCTGTCGACCCACATTACCCATCCCGACCACACCGACCGTACGGGAGTGTGGAGCCCAACCCTGTTCGTCTGCCAGCAGATACAGGCATGTCAGGACATACTCGGCAACTGCCCGGGCATTACAACCAGGTGCCGATGCCAGGGTGATGCCAAGTTCCTGCAGCGCCGTCAGGTCAATATGGTCTGTGCCGATGGTTGCCGTTCCGACAAACCGCACCCGGCTACCGGCCAGCATTTCCCGGGTCACGCGGGTGACTGAACGCACCAGCAGGACATCTGCATGGCGCACATCCGCCGCCCCCAGTTGTCGTCCCGGCTTGCGTACCACCTCACCCAGGGGACTAAACAGTGCGTCTACCAAAGGCATGTTTTCATCAGCAACAATCAGCATCCCGGACGCCCCTGCTATCTCAAAGTCGCGACTCTGCGCCAGAGACATCCCGACTGACAAGGGCAGACAAGCATGTACACAATTTCGGAAGTGTCCCCGCCTCCCCAGCCCTCCAAGATCCGGTCCTGCACATGACCGGCAACCGCCAAACGGCAGTCTTTCCGGGATGGATGGCTCTTCGGGCCAAAAGCGACGGTTAATGGCACTTGAAATGCCTCTTGGTTAGGGCAGTATTCTGCACTTGCCAACCGGCCAGCGTTACTGAAAACCCGGCAATTCTCCCTGCATCTCTCCTGATGAATTGATGCGTGGCGGGCTTTGACGCGTCAGTAACGATGTGCGTTAATAATTAAAACAAGGGGCGGTCGTTTTATACGGCACGACCTATGCAAGCGGCAGAAGAACCGCAGCGCCCGGGCACACGGACGGCTCGTACCTCTCCCATTCTGTACTGGACCAACAAAAATGATTCGTGGACGCCTGTTCGCTTTGTGCCTTGTGGGCATGCTCACCGGCTTTGGCCATTACCCTGTTGCCAATGCCGCCGAGACCAGCCTTCCCGCAGACGTGCAATCCCTGAAAATGGATCTGATCACGCTGAACCGGGAAATCACACAACTGGAAAACGAGCTCTTGTTCCCGAGCGCAGAAACCGCCGTGATTGTATCTGTGGAAGGCGGCGCTGGCGTCAAGCTGGTCGATATCAACCTTCTGATTGATGACAAGCGTTCCGGATACCATTTTTATTCCGATGCTGAATTTTCTGCGCTTGCCAAGGGCGGCATGCATCGTCTGTATGCTGGCAACCTCACCAGCGGTCAGCACACACTCCAGATCACCATCAAGGGCTATGAGCCAGGCGGCAAAGATTTCCAGCGCACACTGAACCACACGTTCACCAAAGGCGCCCAACGTAAAGTCATCGAACTGAAGGCAAGCGACAATGCCACCCGTACTCAAGGGGATTTCCGTTTCAGGGAATGGGAAATCCAGTAACCGGCACCCCCGCCACTTGAGGATCACGGGTTCATGAAACTTTCGCCCCGCTACAGTCTGTATCACGTCGCGCTGCTGGCCGCTGGCATTTCTGTTGCCATGCCAGCGGCAGCTGCTGTCGACCTCAACAAACGCCTGAGCGTAAAACAGGACCCCACCGAAATCGTGATGGGACAAGTCATGTATGACTACCATCTTGGCAACGGGTTTACGGCACTGAATGCCATCCTGACCAACAAGGCAGAAGGCCGGCTGTCTGATGGCATTACCGAGACAGAAATCCTGCT
>CAYGBB010000301.1:0-2988 GCA_964347985.1 uncultured Moraxellaceae bacterium | reverse complement strand
ACCGGCACCATCACCGAAGGCAAGCCCCGGCTGGTGGCCACCGAGGCGCTGCCCTCGCCAATCCCCCAAGCACAGGTGCTGCGCTGGGCGGGCGATCTGGCGGGTCATTCCGATCACCCGGTGTCCAAGGCCATTGCCCAGGGACTGGATCACAGCAATGGTCAACTGGAACAGTTCACGGCTTTGCCGGGTCGCGGCATCCAAGCCCGCAACGACGGGCAGACGCTGATCCTGGGCAACCATCGCCTGGTCGAGGAGCGGGGCCTGTGCAGCCCGGCGATCGAGGCAAGGCTGGCGGAACATGAGGCCCAGGGGCGGACCGTGACGCTGCTGGCCATGGACAGTCAGGTGCTAGCCCTCTTTGCCGTGGCTGACACCATCAAGGAAAGCTCACGCGAGGCCCTGTCCGAGTTACATGCACTGGGGGTGCGTTCGGTGATGCTGACGGGCGACAACCCGGCCACGGCGCAGACCATCGCCCGGCTGGCCGGTATCGACGATGCCCGCGGCAATCTGCTGCCCGAGGACAAGCTGATTGCCATCGAGGACCTGCAGGCACGCCACGGTGCCACCGCGATGACCGGAGATGGCATCAACGATGCGCCGGCCCTGGCGCGTTCCGACATCGGCATCGCCATGGGCGCGGCGGGCACGGACACGGCCATGGAGGCGGCCGACGTGGTCATCATGAATGACGACCTGCGCCGCATTCCTGAACTGATCCGGCTGTCCCGCCGAACCCGGGCCGTGCTTTGGCAGAACATCGTGCTGGCCCTGGGCATCAAGGCTGTCTTCCTGGTGCTGACCGTCCTGGGCAGCGCCACCATGTGGATGGCCGTGTTCGCCGATATGGGGGCGAGCCTGATCGTGGTGTTCAATGGCCTAAGGCTGTTGCGCAAATGAACTTCATGCCGATTTCAAACTGGCGCTGGCATGGCCTGGCATTGCTTGCTGCGATGCTGGATCAGGCGAGCAAAAGTTTGATCACCAAGACCTTTGCACTTGGAGAGCAAGTTCCTGTCACCACATATTTCAATCTGGTTTATGTACTGAATCCTGGCGCTGCCTTCAGCTTCCTGGCTGATGCGGGTGGTTGGCAACGTTACTTCCTCATCGCTCTGGCGCTGCTTGTATCTGTCTGGCTGGCGTTCTCGCCAAAAACGCAAGGTCCTCGCGACGAGGCATTGGGCTTGAGTCTGATACTTGGCGGAGCCGTTGGCAATGTCCTGGATCGCATGATCACGGGGAAGGTCGTGGACTTTCTTGACTTTCATTGGAATGAAATGCACTGGCCCGCATTCAATCTCGCCGACGTGTTCATCAGCATGGGTGTGTGGGCGCTGATCTGGACATCCTTTCCAGAAAAACCATCAAAAACTTCACCCCCCCATTAGGTTCTGAAAAATCCTCATGCCTCATGAATTGCAGGATCGACAAAAGTTCCAGCGGCACCTGGGTCCGCTGGCTGTGCGTTGACGAATCTTGGTAATCGGAGTAGCGTCATTTCCCCATTGGGGTTTTCAAGGAGATTGCAAAATGAAATTAGCAGTACTGACAGGGGCATTGGTCTTGGGACTCATGGCTGGGGCGCCCGCTCATGCACAGCCATCCGGCAACCCCGACAAGAATGCGCAAGCGCAGTCCAAAGCGTCCAATCTCACAGACTTTGACAAGCAGACGGCACAAATCCAGGAAAACATCCAGAAGATGCAGGAGCAGATGGACAGGATTCGTCAGACACAAGACCTCCAAGAAAGACAAAAATTGCTCCAGGAACACTGGGCGACGATGCAAAACAGCATGGGGATGATGCAAGGCATGTGGGGGCCTGGCGGGATGATGGGCGGCCACATGAGAGGAGGTCCGATGATGGGCTGGCGTGGGATGGAGGGCTACTATTCCAGACTCACCCCGGAGCAGATGAAACAACGTCAGTACATGATGGATCAATACATGGGGATGCAGCAGCAGATGATGAATCACATGATGATGCATCAGAACTATATGTTGAGACAGCCCTCCAAGTAAGCAAAATCTGAAGCATGTTGTGGCTGCTCGGTCGATCGTCATTCTGTCAAATACTTTGTGGCTAGAATAGTCCGCATGCGTCGCTGGTCCATCATTTTTCTGCTGACACTGCTCCCGCTGCAACTCAGCTGGGCAGCGGTGAGCACGTATTGCCAGCACGAAACCGGCGCAGCGGCCCAGCACTTCGGCCATCACGAGCATCAGCACCATGCTGATGAGACGGCCCAGGACGGCAACGGCACCAAGACACTGGGTACCGTTGACGCAGATTGCCCGGTCTGCCACGCAGGCTGTGCCACGGCCCTGCATGAGTCCCCCGCTATGCCCTTGTTGTACTCGGCCTCCGATGTGCACACTGGCCCGCGATTCCTGCTCTCTTCGCCTCATCCCACCCTGCCTGAACGGCCCAACTGGGCCCGCCTCGCCTGATCGGCGAGGTAGGCATCCCTGCCCACTTCCGTGACCTGGCGCATCGCTGATGCGCTTGGAACACCTATAGCGATCTACTGATCGCGCCTCGCCGATTCCCCAAATGTCTTTCCCACTTTGGAGAATCGCATGTCGCGAATCGAACGGAATTTATGTATCGCACTGGCCGCGCTGGGCTGGAGCTTCGGCGGTGTCTGGGCCCAGCTCAAGCCGCCTCAAGCCATTCCTGACCCTGCTCAGCCCCCCCACTCGGCGTCACCGCCACAACTTGGTTTTCGTCTGGCACCACCATCGGCATCGGCGAACACCCCGGTCCTCACGCTGACCGAAGTGTTTGACGCCGCCTGGCAGCGCCAGCCTGAGGCCAGGTCGCTGCAGGCTCGCCAGGATGCTGCCGCAGCGCGTAAGGAAGCTGCGGCCAGCTGGACGGCGGAACCTGTCGCCCTGGAGCTGTCGGGCCAGACCGACCAGATGAACAACAACCTGGGTCGTCGTGAATACACGGCTGGTGTCGCCGTCCCCCTTTGGCTA
>CAYGBB010000300.1:0-2998 GCA_964347985.1 uncultured Moraxellaceae bacterium | reverse complement strand
AATCCAGGCCTCGCCTGTGAGAAGGAAAATGAGCCATGTGGCTGAAAGTACTGATCGTCGCTCTGTTTATCGGCCTGCTGATCAGCCTTACCACCGGCCTGGTGTTTCTGTTCAAGGATGTCGGCAACAGTCGCCGCCGCACGCTGTACGCCCTGGGCGTCAGGGTAACCCTCGCCTCGGCGCTGCTGGCCGCCATTGGTTGGGGCTTTTGGTCGGGGCGACTCAACAGTACCGCGCCCTGGGACCGGCAGTTGCACCCCCAACAGGTGGCGCCGGCCCCCGCCAAACCCTGAATCCTCGGCTTCACGCGGCGATCACCACCGCCTTTTTGCCCACAACATTATTGCGCCGATTCAGGCACCGCCATGCAGAGACAACAACGGCCAGAATTCCTGGCCGTTGTTGCTTCATGCGCGAATGTCTTTCAGCCGAGCACGTACACGAAGATGAACAGACCTAGCCAGACCACATCGACAAAGTGCCAGTACCAGGATGACGCTTCGAAACCAAACTGATCGTCGGGCTTGAAATGTCCCTTGAGGCCTCGCAACAGCTGAATCGCCAGCATGAAAACGCCAAGGCAGACGTGAAAACCGTGAAACCCCGTCAGCATGAAGAAAGTTGTGCCGTAGATACCGGACTTCAGCGTCAGCCCCATTGCCGTGTAGGCTTCGTGATACTCCATGTATTGAACCACGACGAACGCGAGTCCGAGCGCCACCGTAATGGCGAGGAAGAAATTGAAGCGGCCGCGATTGCCGTGCTTGATCGCGTGATGGGCGATATGCACCGTCCAGCTCGACGTCAACAGCAATAGGGTGCCCCACAGCGGCAGCCACCCGGCAATCTTGTTCCAGCCCGGGAAGCCCATGTTTTCGTGCGGACCCACGAATTTGGTTCCACCCACAGCCTGGTCCGGGGTCTGCATCAGCGGCCAGTCGGCGCTGAAGCCCTGCCACAGCAGGGCGTTGGTCATGGCCCTGTCGCCCTCGCCACCCAGCCACGGCACCGCCAGCACCCGCACATAGAACAGTGCACCGAAAAACGCGGCAAAAAACATCACCTCGGAGAAGATGAACCAGCCCATCGCCATCGCGAAAGATCGTTTCACCTGTGCGCTGGTCTTCCCCTGCATGTTTTCGTGAATGACCGTGCTAAACCAGTTAAACAGCACACACGCGAGGACAAACAGACCTACCAACAGGAACAGCGGGGTCTTGCCCTGCACAAAGAGTCCTGCTCCGAGCGCCATGGTGCCCAAGGCCGCAGCCGTCAGCACGGGCATCCAGCTGTTTTCAGGGATGTAGTAACTACTCTCGGATGCCATGTGTTTCTCCTTAAGAAGGCCGCGCCCTTGGCGACCGGCTGATTCAGTTACGCGCAGTCACTCCGGCGGAGTGCCGATCAGTGACATCAAACAGGGTGTAGGACAAGGTTACGGTGTTCACGCTCGGCGGCAACTTCGGGTCGATGAAAAAGACCACCGGCATGTTCGCCTCCGCGCCCGCTTTTAACGGTTGCTGGTCAAAGCAAAAACACTGGGTTTTTTGGTTTTTCTTGGCAGCATTGGTCGGCGTCACACTGGGGATCGCCTGCGCCACCATGTCGCGCGCCGTGTCGTTGCGAGCATAGAACTCGACTTTGTGAGACTCCCCGGGGTGTACCCGTATCGATTCGGTGAGCGGCCGGAATTGCCACGACATCGCACTGTTGTTGGTAGTGACAAACTGCACCTTCACCACTCGCTCCAAATCGACCGCTGGCTGCTCGGCCACATAACGTCCAGCGGTTTTGCCGCCGAGGCCCGTGATTTCACAAAACACATCGTACAGCGGCGGCATCACGAACATCGCAAACCCGAACATGGCGACACCGGCCAGAAGCGACCACTGAACCGTCCTTCTGACCGAATTCTTCGCCATGGCCTCCTCTTACTTGAAAGCAGGCGGAGTTGAAAAGGTGTGGTAGGGCGCCGGCGTCGGCACCGTCCACTCGAGCCCTTCCGCGCCCTCCCACACTTTCGGATCGCTGATCTTGCGGCCCGCCACGATGGTCGCGATCACGTTGTAAAGGAACAGCAACTGGGATGCGCCGTAAACAAACGCGCCGATGCTCGACACCATGTTCCAGTCGGCGAACTGCAGCGAGTAGTCCGCGTAACGGCGCGGCATACCGGCCAAGCCGAGGAAATGCTGCGGGAAAAAGGTGACATTGAAGGCCACAAAGGACACCCAGAAATGCACCTTGCCCATGGTCTCGTTGTACATCCGGCCGGTCCACTTCGGTATCCAGTAGTACACAGCGGCCGTGCTGGAAAACAGCGCGCCGGCGACCATTACGTAGTGAAAGTGGGCCACCACGAAGTAGCTGTCGTGGTACTGAATATCGGCCGGGGCAATCGCCAGCATCAAACCCGTGAAGCCACCAATCGTAAACAGGATCACGAAGGCAATGGCGAACAGCATCGGCGTTTCATAGGTGATGGCGCCGCGAAACATGGTGGTAACCCAGTTGAACACCTTCACGCCGGTGGGCACGGCAATCAGCATGGTGGCGTACATGAAATACAGCTCACCGGCGAGCGGCATGCCCACGGTAAACATGTGGTGAGCCCAGACGATGAACGACAGGAAGGCAATCGCCGCCGTTGCGTACACCATCGACGAATAGCCAAACAGCGGCTTGCGGCTGAAGGTGGGGATAATGGCGGAAATCACCCCGAACGCCGGGATGATGATGATATAAACCTCGGGATGCCCGAAGAACCAGAACACATGCTGGAACAGCACCGGGTCACCGCCACCCGCGGCATTGAAGAAACTGGTGCCGAAATTGATGTCCATCAGCATCATGGTCACGGCGCCCGCCAGCACCGGCATTACCGCGATGAGCAGGAAGGCGGTAATCAGCCAAGTCCATACAAACATCGGCATTTTCATCAGGGTCATCCCGGGGGCCCGCAGGTTCAGGATGGTGGCGATGATGTTGATGGAGCCCA
>CAYGBB010000299.1:0-3008 GCA_964347985.1 uncultured Moraxellaceae bacterium | reverse complement strand
TTATCAGGATGTGATTGCCATCGGCACACTGTTCACCACGGGCTGCATCGACAATAACCGTGTTGTCGCCCTGGCAGGCCCGCAGGTGAAGAATCCCCGTCTGCTGCGTACCCGTGTGGGTGCCTCGCTCGACAACTTCACGGATGGCGAAGTGACCGGCAGCGACAACCGTGTGATTTCCGGCTCGGTGCTGTCGGGCCGCACCAGCAAAGGGGTGGAGGCCTATCTCGGTCGCTATCACTTGCAGGTTGCCGTACTGGCCGAAGGCCGTGAACGCGAGTTCGTGCATTACGTGCGTGCCGGCATGAACCGACACTCCATTTATGCCATCTACGCCGGCAAGTTCTTCCGCAAGTTCTTCCCGATGACCACCAGCAGCAATGGCAGCCCGCGTGCCATGGTGCCGGTGGGAACGTACGAGGCCGTGATGCCGCTCGACATCCTGCCCACGCAGTTGCTGCGCTCGCTGATTGTTAATGACTGCGATACCGCGCAGGCACTCGGCGCGCTGGAGCTGGATGAAGAGGATCTGGGCCTGTGCACGTATGTGTGCCCGGGCAAGTATGAATACGGTCCCATCCTGCGGGATGTACTGACCAGCATCGAAGTGGAGGGCTGAACATGATCCAGTGGATGCGAAAACAGCTCGACAACATGGAGCCGCACTTCACCAAGGGCGGCAAGCATGAAAAATGGTTTGCGCTGTACGAGGCTGTGGATACCTTTCTGTACAGCCCGCCATCGGTGACCCATGCCGGCGCCCATGTGCGCGATTCGATTGATCTCAAGCGCATCATGATCATGGTCTGGATGTTCACGTTCCCCGCCATGTTCTTTGGTATGTGGAATGTCGGCCATCAGGCATTGACCGCACTGCAGCTGGCTTCTGCCAAGGGCGTGACGCCCGACATGGCGCTGGATGGCTGGCGCTTCTGGGTGATGAACACCTTTGCCGGATTTGATGCCGGCAGTTTGTGGTCGGCATTCCTGTATGGCGCTACCTTCTTTGTGCCGGTATATGCCGTGACTTTCATCGTTGGTGGCTTCTGGGAAGTGCTGTTTGCCATGAAGCGCGGCCATGAAGTGAACGAAGGTTTCTTTGTGACCTCGGTGCTGTTTGCCCTGGTGTGTCCGCCGTCGATTCCGCTCTGGCAGGTCGCGCTGGGCATCAGCTTCGGTGTGGTGATTGCCAAGGAAGTGTTTGGCGGCACCGGCAAGAACTTCGTGAATCCGGCGCTGGCGGGGCGTGCCTTCCTGTTCTTTGCCTATCCGGCCTACATGTCGGGCGATACCGTGTGGACCGCCATTGATCCGCAGGTATGGAAGCAGGGTATCGATGGTTTTTCCGGTGCCACCGCGCTGGGCCAGGCCAAGCTAGAAGGCCTGGGCAACATGCTGCACGTAACAGCCTCTGGCCTGAGTCCGCTCACCTGGTGGGATGCCTTCCTCGGCTTTGAGGCCGGCTCCATGGGCGAGGTCTCCACGCTCGCCATCCTGATCGGGGCGGTGGGTCTGCTGGTCACGCGCATTGCGTCGTGGCGCATCATGGCCGGCACCATGGTCGGCATGATGGCCATCGCCACGCTGTTCAATGCCATCGGTTCTGACACCAATCCCATGTTCGCCGTGCCGTGGTACTGGCATCTGGTGCTGGGCGGCTTTGCGTTCGGCCTCGTCTTCATGACGACCGATCCGGTCTCGGCGGCCATGACCAATGCCGGCCGCTGGATTTTCGGCATGCTCATCGGGGCGATGGCGGTGATGATCCGCGTGGTCAACCCTGCCTATCCCGAAGGCATGATGCTGGCCATCCTCTTCGGCAATCTCTGTGCCCCGCTCATCGACTACTTCGTGATGCAGGCGAACATCAAGCGGAGGGCAGCACGCAATGTCTGAAGAATCCACCGGAAAAACCATTGTCGTGGCCACGGTGTTGTCCATCGTGTGCTCGATTGCACTCGCGGCGGCGGTAACCCTGCTCAAGCCCATCCAGACCGAAAACAGGGAGCTGGAAAAGCAGCGCAAGATTCTGGCGGCTGCCGGTTTGCTGGAAGAAGGCAAGGGCAGCAAGGCCGAAGTGAACCAGCTCTTTGCCGGCCTCGAGCGCTTCATCGTCACGCTTGATAGCGGCGAGTTCCGCAAGATCGAACTGAGCGACGGTTTTGACCAGCGCAAGGCCATGAAAGATCCGAAGCGCAGCATCAAGCTGACGGGCGAGCAGGATCTTGCCAACCTGCGTCGTCGTGCCAATGAAGCCGATGTGTATGTGCTGCGCGGCGCAGACGGCAAGGCCGAGAAGCTGGTGTTGCCGATTTCCGGTTATGGACTGTGGTCAACCCTGTACGGCTATATGGTCGTGAACAGTGATGGCAACACCATTGGCGGTATCACCTTTACGGAACATGGTGAAACGCCGGGTCTGGGTGGCGAAGTCGATAACCCGAAGTGGAAGGCACTGTGGCCAGGCAAGCAACTTTATGACGCGGAGCAGAAGCCGGTCATTCGCCTGATCAAGGGCAATGTCGACACCTCACGGCCAGATGCAGCGCATCAGGTGGATGGCCTCTCCGGAGCCACACTGACCAGTAACGGTGTCACCCATCTCGTCCAGTTCTGGGCCGGCGACATGGGTTTCCAGAAATTCCTTGGCAAGGTTCGTGAGGGGGGCATCTGACATGTCGACTCCGGTCAGCACAAAAGAGGTCCTGCTCGGACCAATCTTTAATACCAATCCCGTGATCTTTCAGGTGCTGGGCATTTGCTCGGCCCTGGCGGTGACGAGCAACCTGAAAACCGCACTGGCCATGTCCATTGGCCTGACGCTGGTGACAGCGTTCTCGAACTTCTTCATCAGCCTGATCCGCAACTTCATCCCCAACTCCATCCGCATCATCGTGCAGATGGTGGTGGTCTCCACGCTGGTGATTGTGGTCGACCAGTTGCTGCAGGCGTTTGTGCCGGCCATTGCCAAGCAGATGTCGGTGTTCGTGGGACTGATCATCACCAAC
>CAYGBB010000298.1:0-3029 GCA_964347985.1 uncultured Moraxellaceae bacterium | reverse complement strand
ATTCGCCACGTCTTCCATGCCGCAGGCCAGCAGGGAGTCGTAACACAGCTGTAAAGGCGCCAGTAACTCGCTGGAGTGGTGATACACATCCTGATCATCGGCCTGTTCATGACGCAAGCGCGCATCCAGCCAGTCGCGAGTTGCCGCCAGGCGGCGTCGCACATCACGCAGGATATCGCGATAAGGTTCGCTGGAATTCTCGCCGACGGCAGCGCGCAGCGCGGCATTGCAATCACACATGGACAATTCTGCGCGCAACTCCTCGATATCACGCCAGAACAGGTCTGCCGCCATCCATCGTGCGAGGAGCACGACTTCACGGGTAACCGTGTGCGTTACATTCGGATTGCCGTCGCGATCCCCCCCCATCCATGACGCAAACCGGATAGGTGAGGTGTCCAGTGGTAAATGTTCGCCGGTGTATTCAAACAACACCGCATCGAATTCACGGAGGAATTGCGGAACGGCATTCCAGAGGGTTTGTTCAATCGCGGTAAAACCCCATTTGGCTTCATCTACCGGCGTGGGGCGTGTCTTGCGGATTTCATCGGTATGCCAGGCTGCCGTGATATGGCGACGCAGATTAGCCAGCTCTTCGTTGCGCTCCACTGGCGTAAGACCACCGTGATCCAGTCGCTCCAGTGCATCGGCAATGTCATCGTATTTGCGGATCAGCGTGCGTCGACTCACTTCGGTCGGGTGTGCCGTCAGCACCAGCTCGATATCCAGTGCATGCACCGCATCCAGAATCTCGCGGGTAGAACGCCCTTCTTTCGCAAGACGGGCAAACAGTGCACGAACCGAACCGGGCTGCGGCGGCTCATCGGTACGCCACTGATGCGCACGCCGGCGACGAACGCGATGATATTGTTCGGCAATATTGGCCAGGTTGAGAAACTGGGTGAAGGCCCGGGCCACGGGCAGCAGATCATCATCACTCAAGGCTGACAGTACGCGGGCCAGTTCTGCCCGGGCGGCCTCGTCACCATCACGAGCTTTTTTGCTCAGCACCCTGATGCGCTCGACAGTATCGAAAAGGGATTGCCCTACCTGCTGGCGCAAGGTGTCGCCCAGCATGCGACCCAGCAAACGAACATCATCACGCAGTGGGGCATGCGGATCGGTATCAATCAGGGACACAAGGCCTCCATTTCAGAATTCGGGGTAGTCAGGCTGATACCTCACTGATCAGTGCTGGCGCCCACCTTGCCAGCTTCTCACCCAGCATGCGCAGGCTGACAGGTTTTGCCAGATGATCATCCATGCCCGCAGCATAACAATTATCCACATGGTGCTGGGTAACATGCGCACTGACCGCAATAATGGGCACACGGATACGTCCATCGACTCCTTCCAGCAACCGGATTTCACGCGCGGCCATATACCCGTCCATGACTGGCATTTCGCAATCAAGCAGCAACAAATCATAGGGCTGACGGGCACGCCGCACCATGGACACCGCCTGCTCACCATTTTCCGCCAGCTCTGCCTGAATGCCAAAGCGACGCAACAACCCGAGTATCACCAGCTGGTTGGTATGATTATCTTCTGCCACCAGCACGCGCAACGTGGGGTACTGGGGCATGACATCTTTTACCGGCACCGTTTCAGTGGGCATGTGATAGACCACCGAGAGCACGGCCTGGCGCAACTCACTGGCCATGATGGGCCGCTCAAAGGCATGTGCAACGCCCGCATGAACCAGTACACCGGGGCTTGGCTGTAATTGCGGCAAGGCAAACAACAGGGTTTTCACATTCTGCAACAGCGGATCACGTGACACGCGCTCGTGCAGACTCAAGCCATTCATGTCCGGCAGCTCAAGTGCAGTGGCAACAAGATCGAAGGGCTTCCCCGCCTGTGCCGCTTCATTCAAGCGCAACAAGGCCGACTCACCTGTCAGTGCACTCTCGATAAGCAGGCCAGTAGCAGATCCGTCCGCCGCCATGACCGAACAAAAACGGGAGTCTCCATCCACCAGCAACAACCGTACTACCGGCAGGCCGCCCGGCCAGCTCATTCTTGATCCCGCACCAGGTACACTCTTTACATACACCGTGGCAGTAAAAACAGAGCCGATGCCCGGCTCACTTTTCACGGTCAAATCCCCGCCCATCAATCGGCAAATATCCCGACTGATGCTGAGGCCCAATCCGGTACCGCCGTACTGGCGTGCAGTAGAGGCATCCGCCTGCACGAAACTGTCAAAAATATACGGCAACCTGTTTTCCGGTATTCCTACGCCAGTATCCGTAACCTTCAGGCGTAAACCGATGTCTGTGCCCCTGCCAAACGTCTCGATGCGCAGTTCAACATGGCCATTCTGGGTAAACTTGACCGCATTGGACAACAGGTTGATCAGTACCTGGCGCAACCGCACCATGTCACCTGTCACTTCTGACGGCACGTCCCTTGCCACCGAACATAAAAAAGACAATCGCTGCTTGTAAATGCGTGCCCTGAAAAGAGCCACTGACTCTTCAATCAGCTTGTCCAGCTGAAACGTGGTCAGCTCCAGGCTCATGTGACCGGCTTCGATCTTGGCATGATCGAGCACATCATTGATGACATCGAGCAAGGCATTACCGGATGACTCCATGGTGGACACAATGCGCGATTGTTCATGGGTCAATCCCGTTGATTTCAGCAGTTCGGCCATCCCCAGAACGCCATTCATGGGAGTACGGATTTCATGACTCATCATGGCAAGAAACTGGCTTTTCGCCTGGCTTTGAGCCTGCGACAACAGCGCTTCTTCACGACTGCTCGCCTCTGTCATCTTGAGACGGCGCACATACACACCAAGCCCCATGGACAGCAGGATGACTGTCAGCAACAGGCCAACCTTTATGCCCAGAATGAAAAATTCAAACAGTGGAATCCATGACATTCCTGACAGGATGGCGGCAATCACATTGACCAGAAAAAACGACCAGCCGATGGAAAAGAATATCGCCACACCTTTTTCATTCCTGATCGCCGCTATGGACATGATCAAGATATAGACGCTCACCAGTGCAGCGCTCGCC
>CAYGBB010000297.1:0-3034 GCA_964347985.1 uncultured Moraxellaceae bacterium | reverse complement strand
CGCCCGCGAGTGAACCTGACAAATGGGACAACATGAGCTGGGATCAGGGGAAATGGTCCTGATTGGCCAATGCATTAATGGAAAGTGACTTGTTAATTAAGGATGGAATCATGAAAAGGGCATTCAGGTACCGGTTTCTGACAACAATCTTTGGCATGTTGAGCTCTGCCGCCTTCGCAGGACCGGTGGGAACGCTAACCACGTTCACTGCCGGAACAGCGGCAAAAGCAGCTGAAGTTAATGGCAATTTCAGCGCGCTGAAAACAGCAGTGAATGGCAATGCGACGGATATTGCGACATTGCAAACGACCGTTGCCAGTCAACAGACGGCAATTACGTCCCTGACCAATGGCGCGACGGATATAGAGACATTACAGACCACTGTCGCCGATCAGCAAACAGCGATTGCATCATTGGAGTCCGCTGTGGCGGCTTTGCAGGGTGATGTAGCGGCATTGCAGGCGGCTGGCGTCACCACCAACTTTGCCTTCGGGCAAGGGGCTGCGCCACAGAACACTGACACAATCCCGAGATTTGTGGGCGTAACGACGAACGTTACGGTTGCCGTCAATGATAAAGTGGTGCTGACGTCGCACTTTGTTCCCGGTTGGGTGGCAGGGGCAGCAGGTTCGTCATCAAATTTCGTATTTACATCATGCCTGCGGCAAGCCGGGTCAGGCTCTGACCCCACTGCGTACGGTAGTTACATGACCGGTTTGATATCCGACCGTAACGCGGTCGGATTTTCCACCGCCTATGTGTTTACCATACTGACCGCAGGCACATACGAAGTGGGCATGTGCGGTTACGGCTCATCTGTAGTGCCGGGAACGTGGAGCTCCAGCGGCTCGCGGGTGGTGGCACAGATATTCCCTTGAGCATGTAGGGATGGCGGCGCCACTGCGGCGGTTTTAATCCGCCCAGTCATGTTCATGAACTCACAAAAAGCCCCGCCACGGTGGGGCTTTTTGTTGCAGGCAGTAAGGTCAGGCTTGACTTGCCCACCCCTTCGCCCACACTCGGCGCCTGAGCTTTTCTGCCCCTTGCAGGGGGCAATCCCGAATCCATCAGAGGTAATCCATGAAAGCGTTGTGGGCTCTTGTTGTCATCCTGTTCACCTTCACCATAACCATGGACGAGGCGCAAGCCAGACGCATGGGCGGTGGCAAAACGTTTGGTCGCAGCTACCAGACTGCCCCGAATAAATCGACAGCAGACGCTCCCGCGCAGCGCCAGCAGGCCGCCACGCCAGCTCCTGGTGCCGGCAGGGGCCTGATGGGTGGGCTGCTTGGTGGTCTTCTTGTGGGGGGGCTCTTCGCTGCACTGTTTGCCGGTGGTGCCTTCGAGGGCTTGCAGATGATGGACATCCTCATCATCGCCGCCTTGGCCTTCATCATTTTCAAGGTGATTCGTGGTTTGCGGCAGGGGAGTGCCCCGGTCAGGACCGGCCCGCAGCCGGCCTATGCCGGTGCCGGTCAGCCCGCCCAGCAACAGCCGCCACGGCAAGAGGTCTTCGGCAGCCGCCGCGAAGCCCCGGTTGCTGCGCCCGTGAGCAGTGCTGTCGCCGGCCATGCCGTGCCCTTCAACCTGCCACTGGGTTTTGATACCCCTGCGTTTCTGGATGGTGCGAAGGAGCACTACAGCATCCTGCAGGAGGCCTGGAACAAGAACGATCTGGCCAAGATTCAGGAATATGTCACGCCCGAGCTGTATGCCGAACTTCAGGCCGATCGCGCCAGCCTGACGGCAGATCCGCACACCGAAGTCCTGAGCGTGAATGCCGAGCTGGTGCGCGCCGACCAGCAGTTTGGCAATGCCGAAGTCAGCATCCGGTTCAGTGGCCGTTGCCGCGACACGGTGGAAGGCTCGGACGAGAGCTTTGTAGATGTCTGGCATCTGGAGCGTGACTACTCGAAGGAAGATGCCCCCTGGCATATCACCGGCATGCAGTCCGAATAGGCAGAGGCCGGTTACACCATTAAATAAAAAGCCCCGCAGTGCGGGGCTTTTTATTGTTTGCTGTTTTTCATTGGTGCCGCTCACCGCTAACAGCTAAGTCTTCATGCATATAAATCGACATATAAGATGGTCGGCTTGGGTTTAATGCTGATATTGACACCAGGCCTCCTGCTTACCGTTATCACACAGCATGATCAGAAAGTTGGTCTAGGCTGAAGCTACATGTGGATTTTGAAATAAGGGCCGATGCCATTTCTTTGAACTTCAATGACACCGTCCTTGCCATTACGGAGGGCTGAAAAATGCGTTATGCAATGATGGCAGTGTGGCTGGTGTTGAGTTCTGTGGCGTCGGCGGCTACCCAGGTGAGTGTCGGTATTTCCCTGCCTGGCATAAGTATAGGGATCAACCTGCCGGCCTACCCTGAGCTTGTTCAGGTGCCGGGCTACCCGGTCTATTACGCGCCCCGGCTGGAGGCGAATTATTTCTTCTATGACGGTATGTACTGGGCCTATGCAGAAGACAACTGGTACGCAAGTTACTGGTACAACGGGCCATGGGACGTGGTGTATCCGCAGTATGTGCCGGTGTTCGTGTTGCGCATTCCCGTGTACTACTACAGGCGGCCACCTGTGTATTTCCGCGCCTGGCGACGAGATGCACCACCCCGCTGGGGCCAGCATTGGGGTCGTGACTGGGAGCAGCAGCACAGGGGATGGGATACCTGGGACCGTCGCGCTGCGCCAGCACCCGCCCCGCTGCCTGTGTACCAGCGCGAATACACAGGTAGCCGTTATCCCCAGCCAGAACAACAGCCGGTGTTGCATAAACAGCATTACAACTATCAGCCGCGTGAAGCGGTAGTGCGTGAGCGCTATCAGCGGATGGAACAGCAAAGGCCGTCGCCTGCTCAGCAGGGGGAGCAGAGAAGGCAGGAGCAACAGAGGGAAGTGCAACAGCAGCGAGACATGCAGCGCGAAAATCCGTCATCGCAACGGCAACAAGGTGTTCCCGCCGGTTCGCGTTCACCATCTCCGCAAATGAGGGGTGAAGAAATGCCGGGAACGGCATCACC
>CAYGBB010000296.1:0-3038 GCA_964347985.1 uncultured Moraxellaceae bacterium | reverse complement strand
CCGCATGACCGCCCCTTCCATGAACCAGCCCAGATACTGCCTGAGCCTAAGACGAAAAAAATTTCCAAATGTGAAAGAACTCATTGCCGTTCATGCTGGAAGAATTCAGCGAGCCGGTATAAACCTGTATAAAAACACTGGCACAGGAGATCAAATGAAGACCATCACGCTCTATTTCGCAACCGCAATCGCTGAAATCGTGGGGTGCTACCTGCCCTGGCTCTGGCTCAAGCAAAACGGATCTCCATGGTTGCTGATACCCGCCGGAGTCAGTCTGGCGGCCTTCGCGTGGCTACTGACACTGCACGAAGCTGCCACCGGACGCGTCTACGCTGCTTACGGGGGTGTCTACATCTTTGCAGCTATTCTTTGGCTATGGGCCGTCGACGGCATCCGACCATCGAATTGGGATGTCGCGGGTGTTGCCGTGGCCCTGCTGGGTATGAGCATCATTGCCTTTCAACCGCGCTAGGAACAGATCCTCAATTTGGAGAATGCTTTGAAAAAAGCGCCTTGCTTGCGGATCTCGGAACAGTGTTTACGGGCGCTCAAAGGGACTCGTACCCCTTTGACGCAAATCAGTGCGCCCCATGCACATGGCGCGCGCCTCGCTTGCCCACCGGCCCCACTTCCTTAGAGGCCTGAGCAATTCCGGAAAGTACACCGCACTCACTGACAGCGCCGTTTCCGGCACAACCGGTTCGCAACTCAACAAGTTGCCTTTGCAAGACCTTCAGCTCTCTGATTCGAACCGCCACATGCTTGATGTGCTCATCAACCAAGGCGTTGATGTCAGAACAGTCCTGTGGGGGGGAATCTTTCATGCGCAACAGCGCTCGAATCTCATCCAGGGCCATGTCCAAGCTTCGGCAGTACCGAATGAACGAAAGTCGTTCAACGTGCTCCGGTCCATAGACGCGGTAGTTGCCTTCTGTTCGCCCCGGCTGTGGCAACAAGGCCTCACGCTCGTAGTAGCGAATCGTCTCCACCTGTGTATCGGTGGCCTTGGCGAGCTCTCCAATCCTCATGGTGTCCTCCATCAGCGGTTGACCATATTTTAGGCGCTTGACTCTAAAGTGGCTACAGGGTTTCTAATCGCTGTAACGAGGAAGAAATCATGAGTACAAGTACATCTTGCGAAGGCGCAAAGCCACAGGTCCGCCCGACTGAGAACGGATGTTCAGCCGCTTCCTGCGTACCCTTGGTGCAATCTGAGCAGGACGTGGCGCATATGAACACAGACCAGTCACAGAAAAGGTTCCGTATCTCCAACATGGACTGCGCCTCAGAGGAGTCCGAGATCCGGCGCGCTGTGGATGGCATCCCGGAAATTGAAGCCTTGCGATTCGATCTGGGGGCACGCGTACTGACCATTTCTGCGAGCCAAGCTGCATTGCCAAACGCACTACAGGCGATTCGAAAGGCAGGGTTTAAGCCTGAGCCCATCGACGAAGCCGACAAAAAACCTTCCGGTACAACTAATGCGTCTGCGACGTTTTGGGACATGTGGGGAAAGCTTCTGGCGGCGCTCGGCTTGGCATTGGCAGCAGAGGCGATCGCGTACGCCTTCCCTGCGACGACCTGGATCAAAGCCCTGGGCATGGCCATCGCTTTGGGTGCCATCTTCCTTTCAGGCTTCGGCGTCTACGGAAAAGGCCTGGCTGCGCTGCGGCAAGGACGATTGAACATCAACGCCCTCATGGCAGTAGCCGTCACAGGCGCCTTCTTGATCGGCCAGTGGCCTGAGGCCGCCATGGTGATGGCGCTCTATGCCATTGCAGAGGCCATCGAAGCGCGGGCGGTCGACCGCGCTCGAGGTGCCATCAAAAGCCTTCTTGCCTTGTCACCAGAGCAAGCCGAGGTAAGCCAGGAGGACGGCGGCTGGCTTCGGATTGACGTCAAGTCTGTTGCATTGAACTCGGTGGTACGTATCTCTCCGGGTGAGCGTGTTCCGCTTGATGGCACCGTGCTGGCGGGTCAGAGCGCGGTGGATCAATCGCCTTTGACAGGCGAGAGCCTGCCCGTGGACAAAGGACCTGGTGATGAGGTGTTTGCCGGAACCATCAACCAGGCCTCTGCTTTGGAAGTCCGGGTCACATCGCCCGCCTCAGACAGCACGCTCAGCCGGATCATCAAAGCCGTCGAGGAAGCGCAGGCCTCTCGCGCACCGACGCAGCGTTTTGTTGACCAGTTCGCCGCCGTCTACACACCTGCGGTCTTTGCCCTTGCGGTGCTGGTTGCCGTCCTGATGCCCTGGGTGGCCGGGATCACGTGGCTCGAAGCGGTCTACAAGGCTCTGGTCCTGCTTGTGATTGCATGCCCTTGCGCCTTGGTCATCTCCACACCCGTCACGGTGGTGAGTGGTCTGGCCGCAGGGGCACGGCGGGGTATCTTGATCAAGGGAGGCGTTTACCTGGAGGAAGCCCGAAAGATCAAAGCCGTCGCTTTGGATAAAACCGGCACCATCACCGAAGGAAAGCCCAAATTGGTGGCGTTCGAACCCATCGCACCCGACGAGCCTGAGCAAGGGGCAGAACTGCTCGCAAAGAGCCTGGCTGCGCGTTCAGACCACCCCGTCTCAAAAGCGATTGCCCAAGGCCTAGCGGTACAAGCCCAAGAAGTCGAAGCATTTGAAGCTGTCGCAGGTCGTGGCGTCCAGGGGGTGATCGATGGTCACCCCTACATCCTGGCCAATCACCGCTGGATCGAAGAGCGCGGCCAGTGTTCTGCGACATTGGAAGCACGCCTCGCAGTTCATGAGGAGGCAGGACGAACTGTGACCATTTTGGCCAATCGGGACCAGGTGATCGCGCTCTTCGCTGTAGCGGACACGATCAAACCGTCATCGATCGAGGCCATTTCCGAAATGAAGGCGCTGGGGGTCGTTCCCATCATGTTGACCGGTGATAACGCCGCCACGGCGCGCACCGTAGGACACTTGGCAGGCATTTCAGAAATCCGAGGCAACCTGCTGCCCGAGGACAAGCTCAAGGCGATTGAAGAGTTCCAAGGAAGATACGGTGTGACGGCCATGACCG
>CAYGBB010000295.1:0-3042 GCA_964347985.1 uncultured Moraxellaceae bacterium | reverse complement strand
CATTGGTAGCGGCGCCTGCCGGATCGAAACCCTTGTAGAGCACCTTTGCTGCAGCGACGACACAGTCCTTTGCGGCACTGCCGGACACCGTGCAGCTGAGCGAGGAGCCGACACTGGTCGCAAAACTGCTGTAGCGGGTGGCAAGATCACCGGCCAAATCGGCATCTTCATTGTTGTCGGCAACGTAGACGAGGGTGTTGCTGGCGCATTCACCTTCCGCCAGTTTCGGCGGCACCGGTGCTCCTGTATCCACGCTGCCCTGGTCTGCTACGTTGTCGGTGGAAAAGCCGGCGAACTGGCCGGCCAGGTAGCGGGCATTTTTCAGGTACGCCTCGCCCATGGGCTGCAACCCGCTCATTGGCAATGCCGCGATGCGCTGGACCAATTCACGGCGTCCGGTTGTTTCAACCGACGTGCCATTGTCATCGATCACGAGTTCAAGCCGGGCCGCACAACTGCCGAACTGGGCCGGGTCGACGCCGGCAATGCCGGCCGAGGAGTTACGCTCCCAGGCACAGGCCTTGCTGACACTGGCCGCCGTGCCGCGCAACACGAAACCCAGGGTGTTTTCGTTGGTCCAGTTTGACTGATCGATCTGGGCCTGCACGATGCTGGAAAGATCCGGGCTCTCGTAAACCGTGCCCGCGGTCCAGGTCGAAGGGTTCCACTCCAGCTCATTCGTGGTGGTCAGGGTATCGAGATGATACGCATCGAGGAAAAACGCTTCGGCATTGCCTTTCTTGTTGAGGATGCCGGCTACCCGGATTTGCTGCGGGCTGCCACCGGTCGCGATTAACTTCAGCTTTGCCGAGACGATCTTCACACCCGGCCCCGGCTGAACAGGTGCCAACGCGAAGCGCAAACCGACCTTGTTGGCGTTGCTGAACCAGAGGTTCGCGCGCTCATCGATATTCGTTGCCGTAATGGTGCCCGGCATCTTGTCCTTGTGGATATCCATGACACCGTTGGCAAACTGGTTGACGTCTTCGGACATGGCCCCGATCGCCAGCGTGACGGTGCGATTGGTCTTGCAAGCCGTGGCGTCGCCGCTTGCGGTATCAAAATCGATGACCAGGCGCGCAGCCTGCGCCGGAGTGGTGTCATAGGATGTGGCTTTCAGGAACCACGAGGTGCCCGTCGTGCGCGAGACATTGAACGCCAGGCCGTCGCCTGAGCACCAACCGCTACGATTTACTTGCGCCTTGACCAGATCCTTGACTTGCAATTCCGGATTGGCACCGGAGATATCCCATGACCCGATATCGAGTGACTCCCAAGTGCGTGAGTTCAGATCCTGGACGGAAAAGTCACCGGCAGAAACGTTTGTATCAATGCCCGCGACGGTGTAAGTCAGCGATCCGGTGTTGCTGCCCGCCTTGGTGAATACCAGTTTGGCGCTGTTGATGGTCGCACCGGGCGGGATCCGAACGTCCGGAAAGTAGAACCCGGAACTCTGCAGCGTGCCCGACGCCGGTGGCGTGTCCGTATCCCAGAATTCACCATCGCCACTCGCCGATTTTACCAGCGTGAAATTGTCGGCCTTGCCGGCATCGCGGGTGGCGACAACCAGCTTATAGAAGCGGCCCTGCACCAGGCCGGTCGCACTGATCGTGGCGTTTTTGTCGATGGTGACAATTTTGTTTTCATAGGTAGGGGGCGAGCCCGCCACCTTGCACTGGCCAGTATTCGCGCCAGTGGTCTGCAGTACCGTGCCGGCCCGGCAGACAGAACTGTAGTAGCGGTCGTCGTTCAGTTGCTTGAGCACGGTCGGGTCTGTCTGGTCGATCAGAAACAGCACCGGGTTACTCGTTGCTGCCGCAGCGGCGTCCAGCAGAAAGGTCTGCGTCGTGGACGATGCCGAGGTGTGCTTGTAGTAATAGACATTGTTGCCATTGCCGGGAGCGTTCTGCCAGTTGGTCGCCGTGACGACCGTATCCTCAATGCCATCCGCCGCTGTACCACCCAGCCCGGCCCCGCCTGATGCGGTCCAGCTGCCGGCGATGGTGTCGCCGTAGGGCGGCGAGCCCGCCGGCAAAATGCCAACATAGAGGTCATCCGTCAGGCTCACACTGCCGACCGATCTCTGCACTGCATCGTGGGCAGATGCCGAAATGCGTTTGTCGATCGGGCTGCTGAGCGCGCCCGAAGAGAGCGTGCTGACCACGGAGCCGACCAGTATTTGCTCCTGGGCGATATGACCGACATCGTGGGTGCCGTCATTGGCGTAATCGGTGAGGTTGATCAGTACGCTGCCCGGTGCCGAGGTGACGACCGCCCGCAGCGCGTCCTTCATGTTGTAGTTGATCTGGTTCAACAGGGTATCGGTGAACCTGGCAGGAGTACTGGCGCTGCAATTCGCATCCAGCAGGCTGCACGCGGTCGACTTGGCCGTATTGGCCACGACCGAGATAACCGAACCCGTGGGGCCGACACTGCCTTTCGTGTAGATGTCGATATCATCGGCATGCGCTGGCGCCGAAGACAGCAAGGCAGCCAAGACCCAGGCATAAGCGCCCGCCGGGGCCAGGCAGCTACGCAGACGCGCAGCCCACCGCCGCGTGGAGTTGGCTCCCGCCAATCGATGCATCTTCATGTTGATGTTCATCTCAACCTCCTTCGCTATCTGACGGGCCGAGCATGCCCCAATCCTGGGCATGCACGGATGTCACATTTGTATTCGGCACTTCGCCATAGGCACGCGCCTGAATCAGGATCAGGCTGGCACCGTACTTCAGGTCAAATGCCTGAACCTGCCCGCCACCGGAATCCGGCGGTGCCGGCCCCACCACTGTGGTGACCGCCGCGTTGCTGTCAGGCAACGATGGGCACGCGTCAGTGGGGGAAAAATCCGGGGCCCCCTCGGCATTGGTAATGCCGTCACTGAAGACATCGATGGTGATGCCGTCCGCGTTCAGACACACGCGCTGTGGACGAACGTTCACGGCCAGATTGAACAGATGCGCGGGATTCGACGGCAGAATGCCGCCTTCAATCTGGGTGCGCGCCTGCGTCAACGCCGCATTGAGTCCCGATTCGGCAACC
>CAYGBB010000294.1:0-3070 GCA_964347985.1 uncultured Moraxellaceae bacterium | reverse complement strand
TCGTTTGCCCGAGCAGGGCCATTTCACCAAAACTCATGCCCGGGCCCGAGGCAGCAACGCGCTGGTGGCCGCCATCCTGCCGAGGAACAAGGATGCTCACATAGCCGGAAATGATGAAGAAAATATGTCCATCGCCAGCCTCTCCGGCGGCGAGAATCTGCGCGCCGGCAGCAAACATCCGCACGCGGGTAAGCGCCTCGACCCGCAGCAGCAAGTCGGCGGGCACCTCTTTGAAAAGCGGGATGTCTGCCAGTTGCGCATCGCTTGCGGATTTTGTGAAATTGTCGCCCAACAGCCGGTTCTCGCACCATTCAACCGCAAGGTCATTGTCTTCGAAAGACAAGAAGCCCTGATCGCCCTCAGGCACGGTTTTTCTCAACGGGTCCATAATGGCCTTGCGATTGCGCAAGCGCGAGAAAATCACGGCAATGCCGTCTTTGTGCAAATTGAGCCTGGCTTCGTGCAGCAGTTTGGCGGCGCTTTCGGCAATCCCTTCCACCTGGTGCATGTCGAGGATAAAGCTGTGCGCATCGCTCGCCAGCTCGCCCATGCGCCGGATCACGAATTCCACGCCATCGAAGGCGAGAAACCCCTGCAGGCACAGATACTTGATGCGATGCGCCTGCTGTTGCAGGTTGTCGCGCATGTGCGGCACGAGTTCACGGCTGGAGCCGGCATCTGCACCGGTGTAGGCCCGGCCCAGAGCCATGGCGGGGTTTCTGGTTTTGTTGAAGACATGCAAACCGAAATCCCGCGAGATCCGTTTGCAGACTTCGATGCCGCGCACGCTGTTGCCTTTGTCGTCCAGCGCCGGCGAAAAAATACTGATACCAAAACGCCCCGGCAGTACGGCAATAACGCCCCCGGCCACCCCGCTTTTTGCCGGCATGCCCACGCCGTACAGCCAACTGCCCGCATAGTCATACATGCCGCAGGTAGCCATGACACTGAGCACGCGCTCCACATCGCCCGCCGGCAGGGCGCGCTTGCCGGTGAGCGGGTGGACGCCGCCATTGGCCAGTGTGGCGGCCATGAAGGCCAGATCGCGGCAATTGACAAGCACCGAGCACTGGCGGAAATAGTTTTCCAGCGTGGCCATCGGCTCGCCATCGATGATGCCGAAATTCTTCAGCATCCAGGCGATGGCGCGATTGCGAAACCCGGTTTCGCTTTCCGATCTGTACACCGCATCGTCCAGGGTGATGTCGCGGCCCATGAAGACCCCCATCGAGGCCGCGATCCGCTCCCACTGGCGCTCAGGCGTATCCCCCGCCACCATGCTGGCGCAGGCAATCGCACCAGCATTGATCATCGGATTGAGCGGCGCACCGGTTTTGGGATTGAGGCTGATCGAATTGAAGGCGTCGCCACTGGGCTCCACGCCTACCCGGGCAGCAACATGCTCATGGCCACGATCCGCCAGTGCCGTTGCATAGACAAAGGGCTTGGAGATGGACTGGATGGTGAAGTGCTGTCCGGCATCGCCAACAGAGTAGGCAACGCCATCCGCGGTAACGAGGGAAATACCGAACCAGTTCGGATCGGCTTTGCTCAGTTCCGGGATGTAACTGGCCACCTGGCCTGTGCGCATGCCCGCCAGTTGGCCATGGAGATCTTCAAGGTAAGACTGGATCGGCGATTGCATGACTTTGCCCTGCGGCTGTGGCGTCCGGGAGTTCTGCAAGTTCAGTGCCACGCACAGTGCAGCCGGGCCAAACCTGCCGTGCCCGGTAGCGCTACTCGACGTTGTGTCATGCCCCTTCAGAATGCGTCGCCCGGCACGTGAACCCAGCCTGCCATCAGCACGCGTGCACTGCGGCTCATGATCGCCTTGATCACCACCCATTCGCCATTGACCTGGCTGGCTTCGGCACCAACACGCAGCGTGCCCGAAGGATGACCGAAACGCACCGCGCTGCGCGCACCGCCGCCAGCGGCGAGATTCACCAACGTGCCTGGAATCGCCGCCGCCGTGCCGATCGCCACCGCAGCCGTGCCCATCATGGCGTGATGCAGTTTGCCCATCGACAGCGCGCGCACCAACAGATCCACGTCACCAGCGGTAATTTTTTTGCCGCTGGAAGCAACGTAATCTTTCGGCCTGGCAACAAACGCAACTTTCGGTGTGTGCTGACGATTGGCCGCTTCATCGATGTGTTTGATCAGGCCCATACGCACCGCGCCATATGCACGGATCGTCTCGAACATCGCGAGCGCCTTCGCGTTTTCATTGATGGCCCCCTGCAACTCGGTGCCGGTATAACCGATGGCGTCCGCGTTGACAAAAATGGTCGGGATGCCGGCGTTGATCATCGTTACCTTGAGCATACCGATGCCGGGCACCTCAAGGTCATCGACAAGATTGCCGGTGGGAAACATCGAACCGCCCGCGCCTTCTTCGTCGGCGGCCGGGTCGATAAATTCGAGTTGCACTTCGGCTGCTGGAAACGTCACGCCGTCGAGTTCGAAATCACCGGTTTCCTGCACGGCACCATTGGTGATGGGCACATGCGCGATAATGGTCTTGCCGATGTTGGCCTGCCACACGCGCACGATCGCCACACCGTTTTTCGGTATCCGGCTGGCATCAACCAACCCGTTGCTGATCGCGAATGAGCCCACGGCGGCAGAGAGATTGCCGCAGTTGCCGCTCCAGTCGATAAAGGGTTTGTCGATCGCCACCTGACCAAACAAATAATCAACGTCATGATCCGGCTTGCTGCTTTTCGAGAGGATGACCGTCTTGCTGGTGCTTGATGTGGCCCCGCCCATGCCGTCGGTATGCTTGCCATACGGGTCGGGGCTGCCAATCACGCGCAGCAGCAGTTTGTCGCGTGCCTCTCCAGGTGCCTGCGCCGCAGCCGGCAAATCCTGCAAACGGAAAAACACGCCTTTGCTGGTGCCGCCGCGCATGTAGGTCGCGGGAATCTTGATCTGGGGTGCGTAGGTCATGCTCATGCAGCCGTTGTCGAGGCGAGGAAGTCTTTGGCGAAACGCTGCAGCACGCCACCGGCTTCGTAGATCGACACTTCTTCAGCGGTGTCCAGACGACAGGTCACCGGCACATCCA
>CAYGBB010000293.1:0-3092 GCA_964347985.1 uncultured Moraxellaceae bacterium | reverse complement strand
GCCTTGTGCATGAGTGCGCCTCGGCAGTACCCGGCAATCTGGACCAGGGTGAGACGGCGTCCGGCCACAGCGGCCGCCAGATGGGGAGCCAGGGGCTCGGACAAGGCCACCGGATTGATTTCCTGGTAGCTGAGCGACAGGGTCATTTCTGCCTGCAGCGCCAGTGCATCACTGTTGCGCAAACCATCAACCGTCTGTTCACAGCCGGCGGCAATGGGCTTGAGGGCCAGTGAGGTCAAACCACGGGCTTTCGCCGCTGCCAGCAGCGCACAGGTCACCGTCGTCTTGCCAACGCCGGTATCCGTGCCGGTCACAAAATATGCTCTTGCCATGTCAGTTTCCTGTTTCGCGCGTGGCCTGCATGAAAATCACGTCATAACGCAGTGGCAAGCCTTCCGGCTCACGCTGCTTTTCGAGCGCACGCGTGACCTGCTGCAGCCATTGTTTGCCGCGCAGATGATTCTCTCTGGGTGAATCCGAGGTAGTGGCTCCGATGCCCTGCAGGGCGCGCAGAAGTTCGCGTACCGAGGCAAAGTGCGTCGCAAAATCCTTCTGGACGAACCCGCAATCACTGAAGCCGGCCTGCATCAGCGCTATCGCCCAATCTTGTGCGGCATCAAACGCATTGATGTGCAGAAGCCCGCTGGCGCGTAACGCAGCAAGGCTGTGCGGCCCCGGGACACTGGCCATGAGTCGCCCCCCTGGTTTCAGCACCCGAAAGACTTCGCTGCAGGCCTGCTCACGGGAGTCACACCATTGCAGGGCAAAATTACTGAAGACCACATCCACACTGGCATCCGGCAGTGGCAATGCCTCGATATCGCCGAGCAAGGGCTGGAGTCGGGGCAACGCTGGCAACGCTGCCAGCATGGCCGGGGCCATGTCGAGGGCGATCACTTTTTCAACGGCCGCATTAGCCGACATCAGCACCGACTCGCGCCCCCGCCCACACCCTGCATCCAGTACAAGGCCTGTCGGCCGGCACTCATCCATGAGTACATCGGCAATGGCGGCCTGCAAATCCGCAAACGAGGCATAGGTATCCGCCGCGCGCGAAAAGCGGCGGGCGATCTCCTGCTTGCGTGAGGAAATGCTACTCATGAATTTCCCGAATAAACGTCAGCAATGCATCGCGGCACTGCACCGGATGCGAAACAAAAGGCGCATGTGCCGCCCCTGCTATAACAAGCGCGGCACAGTGCGGATCGAGTTCTTGCAGTGCCGCGCCAACGACAGCAGGGACAAGGCCATCATGTTCACCCGTCAATGCCAGCAGGGGAACGTCCAGGCCAGTGACGCGGTCGCGCAGATCACTTTCACCCAGCACCGCCAGCCCCGCGAAAAGCGCACTGGCTACCGGCAGATCCTGTTGCCGAAGGGTCTCCTGCAAAAAGCGCAGATCGTTCTTCATGGTGTCGGAGCCCTTGCATTGCAGGGCCAGGAATTGTTTCAGGGCGACGCCAGCATCCTGCCTGACCGTGCGGGAGAACTCATCAAAATGAGCCAGCGGCATGGCTGTTGCCCAATTGCTCCGCTGCACAAAACAAGGCGTTGCCGCGAGCAACACCAGTGCCGTTACGCTTTCCGGATGTCGGGCGGCCACGGCCAGCGCCACGAGCCCTCCCAGTGACCAGCCGGCCCAGATGGCTCTGGCGGGCACCGCCTGTATCACTGCATCCACCATCCCATCAAGGGTTGCGGGAATTGTCATGGCACGGCTGCGACCGAATCCGGGCAGATCAATACAGCGCACATGAATATGCGGCGTAAGCAAGGGCAGGAAATCCCGCCATACGCCCGAATGCAGACCCCATCCATGCAAGAGCACCAGCGTGGGGGCAGCGGGATTTGCCGTACAGACATGCTCCTCGACAAAAACACCACTCATGCCGGCAGCCCGCGACAATCCGCCAGTGCCTGCAGCAAGTGATCAATATCATTCCGCTCATGCGCGGCCGAGAACGTGATACGCAAACGCGCCTGACCCACCGGCACGGTTGGGGGACGGATCGCACTCACCAGAATACCGCGCTGCTCCAGTGCCGCACTCCAGGCCAGCGCCCGTTCGTTGCTACCCAGCAGCACGGGCTGGATGGGCGTCGGGCTGTCCATCAACTGCAGGCCAAGACCGGTAGCCTGCTCACGAAAATAGTGGATGTGATCGCGCAACTTCTCACGCAGCGCCTGCCCGTTCTGCATCAGCTTCAGACTGGCACGCGAAGCAGCGGCCACTGCCGGTGGCAATGCCGTGGTGTAGATGTAGGGGCGCGCCGTGTTGATCAGGTAATCAATCAGGACGTCATCGCCGGCCACAAAGGCACCAAAGCAACCCGCGCCTTTGCCCAGCGTTCCCATCAGCACCGGCAAGGCCGTTGTATCAAGGGCAAAGTGCTCGGCCACCCCGGCCCCGTGCGCTCCCAGCACACCAACTCCATGGGCATCATCCACCATCAGCCAGGCATCATGCTGCTGTGCCAGTTGCGCCAGCTCCGGCAGGGGGGCGATATCGCCGTCCATGCTGAACACACCATCGGTGACGATCAGTTTTTTTTCGCCAGTGGATTTTTCCAACAGTTGATCAAGGTGTGCGACATCGCTATGACGGTAGCGCTGAAACTGCGCGCCGGACGCCAGGCCGCCATCAATCAGCGAGGCATGATTGAGACGGTCCTCGAAGACGGCATCGCCGCGCCCGACCAGGGCCTGCACGATGCCGGTATTGGCCATGTAGCCCGTTGAAAACAGCAGGGCTCTTGCCCGGCCCGTGAACGCTGCCAGCTCTTCTTCAAGGGCCTGGTGCTCGGCAGAATGCCCGCACACCAGATGCGACGCACCACTACCCACGCCGTAGCTCGCGGCGGCCTGCTGGAATGCCGCAATCACCTCGGGATGATTGGCCAGACCAAGATAGTCATTACTGCAGAAATTGAGCAGTTCGCGGCCATCAACACGCACACGTGAACCTTGTGCCGACGCGATGGTACGGCGGCGGCGATAAAGGCCATCGGCTTTTTTCTGCGCGATAACCGCCGCAAGGTTGAAGGGCATCAGTTCACGGTGTCGCGCGTGGCCATGGCATCGCGCGTCAGTGA
>CAYGBB010000292.1:0-3095 GCA_964347985.1 uncultured Moraxellaceae bacterium | reverse complement strand
CACCTGGACACCTGCTGGAAAAAATCTTTACGAGATGCGCGACCGCAAGAGCGGCACTGTGAAATGGACCGCTACCCGTGTGGATCTGGTGTTTGGTTCCAACTCGGTGCTGCGCGCGTATGCCGAGGTCTACGCACAGGACGACAACCGCGAGAAGTTCGTGCGTGACTTCGTGGCGGCGTGGACGAAGGTCATGAACGCCGATCGTTTCGATCTGGCGTAAGCAGTACCCCGGGTGCCCCCGGCCCGTGGCGACATCGTAGTGACCAGAAAGGCGGACAGCGATATCCTCGCGGTCCGCCTTTTTTGTTTTTATGGAGTGGTTTGATGACGGAGTATCTGCGCGAAAATCTGGAGGAGGTGGATCTCACCCCCGGACGCGGCCGCCTGAGTGGCGCGCTGTCTGTCGGCCTCGGCCTGCTGGGCGTGATGGGGGCGCTGTGCTTCCTGTATCCGGATATCCTGACGACACCGGATTTTCAGCCGCTCTATAACGCGCCGCTGTTGCGGCAGGTGCTGTTCATCGGCATCAGCCTTGGTTTTGGCTTCGGTTTTTACAGCGTCATGCAGGGCCAGTCCCGCTGGCTGGGATTGGGCGGGATTTGTCTCACCGTGCTGGCCGCGGTGCTGGGCAGCATGGAAACCGATCGCGCCATACCGGCCCAGCGCAGTCTCTATGCCGGCCTGGATTATTTTGTGCTGACGCTGATCGTGCTGGCATTAGTTTATATCCCGCTGGAACGCCTGTTTCCCAAGAATCCGGCACAGAAAACCCTGCGCAAGGGCTGGGTGACGGACATGAAGTATTTCCTGTTCAGTCACCTGGGCATTCAGCTCATCAGCTTTTTCACGGTCATTCCGGCGCAGCATTTCTTTGCCTGGCTGATTGATGCCGATTTCCAGCGCCTGATTGCGTCGCAGCCGGTGTGGTTGCAGTTCATCGAGATTCTGGTGGTGGTGGATTTCACCACGTACTGGATGCACCGCAGCATGCACGAGATCCCCTGGCTCTGGAAAATCCATGCCGTGCATCACTCCACGGAGCAGATGGACTGGCTGGCCTCGTCACGCATCCATTTTCTGGAAATCGTGGCGAATCGCTTGTTGGGATACTTGCCCATCTTCATTCTGGGTTTTGCCCCCGCTGCGGTGTATGCCTATCTCGTGTTCGTGTCATTCCACGCAATTTTCATCCATGCCAATGTGAGGTTCCGTTTTCCCGTGCTGCGCTGGGTCATTGCCACGCCGGAGTTTCATCACTGGCACCACACCTCGCAGGATGAGGGCGTGGACATCAATTACGCCGGATTCTTGCCGGTATATGACAAGCTTTTCGGCACCATGTACATGCCGGCGCATTTGCCGGAGAAGTACAGTACCCGTGGCAAGCCGCTGCCGGAGGGGTTTCTCGACCAGTTCCTGTATCCCTTCCGGCAATGGAAGATCATGCGGGCAGAGCGACAGGCTGCTGCGCAGGCCACTGAATGAACAATCCCCGCTACGGCGGGGATTTTTACGAGCGGGGCGTTACCTTTAGCTGCCCCCTGTGAACCCGAGCTGACGCCAGGCTTCGTACACCACCACGGCGGCACTGTTGGAGAGGTTGAGGCTGCGGCTGTCCGGGCGCATGGGCAGGCGCAGGCGGCGCTCCGGGGTGAATTCCTCCAGCACCTCGGCCGGCAGGCCGCGCGTTTCCGGGCCGAACACGAACACGTCGTTTTCCTGCACCTTCAGGGTATGAAACGGCTGGCTGCCCTTGGTGGTCATGGCAAACACCCGGCACCCGGGCAATGCGGCCAGCGCGGCCTCCAGCGAGTCATGCACCTGCAGCTCGGCCCACTCGTGATAGTCGAGCCCGGCCCGTTTCAGCTTGCGGTCGTCCAGCGAAAACCCCAGCGGCCGCACCAGATGCAGGCGGGCGCCGGTGTTGGCACAAAGACGGATGATGTTGCCGGTGTTGCCGGGGATTTCCGGCTGGAACAGGACGATATGGATCATGGCCAAATTGTACCGCATTCGCTGTCAACGAATGCGTCGCTGGCGCGTTAACCCAACATGACCAACGAGAAGGATGCGTCCATGCGGGCAGGGACAGAAGGCGGGGAGCAGGTTGTTCCGTCGGGTGCGCTTGCGTATGGTAGGCGTTTGCCCGGTCGTGAACCCGAAGCCATGTCTGCTGTTCCCGTGAGTCTGGATGCTTTTTTGCGCAGTGTCGGCCGACGTGCCCAGGTCATGGCCGAGATTTCCACGCGTGACCGTGAGGCGGCGCTGGATATCGTGCAGGACAGCATGCTGGCGCTGACGGCGCGTTACCGCGACCGCCCGGCAGCCGAATGGGGGCCGCTGTTCCAGACCATCCTGCAGAGCCGCATCATGGACTGGCACCGGACCCGGACCCGGCGCGGACGCTGGTTTGGCTGGCTGACCTCGCCATCGGATGACGACGATGCCGATCCCTGGGCCGATGTGCCCGAGCTGAAAAGCTCCGACCCGGCCCTGCTGCTGGAGCGTGCCAGGGACATGGACACCGTGCTGGCGGTACTGGGCGATTTGCCGCTGCGCCAGCAACAGGCCTTCATGCTGCGTATCTGGGAAGGTCTGGATACCGCGGCAACGGCAGAGGCCATGGACTGCTCCGAAGGCAGCGTAAAGACACATCTGTCGCGAGCCATGCACACCTTGCGGGCGCGACTGGAGGAACCGGAATGAAACGCGAATCGCCACCGCTGACGGCGGAAGAACAGGTACTCGCCAGTACCCTGCGCGAGACGCTCGATCGTGCCGCCGCGCGGCATGACCCGATGCTGGATGCGGCACTGGCCGCCACGCGGGCACAGGCGCTGTCGCCACGACGGCCACGCTGGACCCAGACCTGGTTGCTGGCGGGCGGGTTTGCGCTGGCCGCGAGTGTGGCGGTAGTGGTGATCTTGCCAAACATGCGTGAGCCGGCATCGTCATCGGTGTCGGTGGTGGATCTGGCGGCAATGCCGCCGGTTGATCCGCAGTTACTGGAAGACATGGATCTGTTGTTGGCGCTGGGGGAGCAATCCAATGGCGGTTGAAGTCAAACAGAGGGGGGTTGCCATGATCCGTTC
>CAYGBB010000291.1:0-3095 GCA_964347985.1 uncultured Moraxellaceae bacterium | reverse complement strand
CCCTGTGCATCAAACCCCACCAGGGGCAGCAGGATGACATCCATGGCGCGCGCGGGACGCGAGTGCGCCGGGTGCGGTTCGGGAATGCCAAAACAGTTCCGGGTCAGGCGCATGCCGGGTCGCCAGCGGACAAAGCGCAGGGTGTCGGCCGGGCAGGCATGCAGGACCGGCAGATAAAACTGCTGGCGCCGCGTCAGGCGACAGAGCTGGCGCGGATCAATTTCACCATCATTGGGCCAGTACAAGGCGACATGACGGGCGGATTTGAGTGCGGGGAGTGCGCGCAGTTTCTGCGCCAGCTGGCGTGCGGCAATGCGCTGCGTGAAAAGCGATAGCGCACGACGACGCCCGCGAAGTTCGCGGCGCAATTCAGTGCGGGAAGGGAAAGGAGGCGACATGAAAGAAAAATGTTCTCCGGGGTGCCGCTGCCAGTCGTAACCCTTGAACCCAATGGTTCAAGGGGGAAGCACGGCGACAGTATCAGGCTTTCCGACGGGCGGACATGCACACAACCATGGCGCGAACTTCCCTGCGTAATGATATCGGCTCAGGGGACTGGACCAGCTGGCGAACACCCCAGGGAACGCTTTAATTATACCAAAGTCAGGGCTGCTGCCGACAGTCCCGGGACCGGCGGTTTGTACAGGGGCTGTCCGGTTTTGTATCAGGGATTGTCAGGCATCCTGCAGGCGCGATTGTTCCAGGGTCAGGTCAATGCGGCTGATCAGGCGGGCCAGATCAGCCATGGCGCCGGATTCCGATTCCATCTTGCGGGAAGCGTTTAACAGTTCATGGGAAATATTGAGTGCCGCAATGACGGCGATGCGCTCCAGTCCCAGCACCTTGCCGGAGGAGCGGATCTCGCGCATCTTGCGGTCCAGATACTGGGCCGAGGCGCGCAGGCTTTCCTGTTCGCTTTCCGGGCAATTGATGCGATAGGACTTGTCCAGAATAAAGACTTCGAGCGTGCTGGTTTCATTGCTCATGCGGATGCGGTCCCAGTAAAAATGAGGTTGGTGGTTAGTCCTGGTCCTGATCCTGTGCTTCAAGAGCCTTCAGGCGGAGGATGATGGCCTCCACGCGAGCCTTGGCCAGCTCGTTCTTCTTTTGCAGTTCATCGCGTTCGCCCAGCAACGCCTTTTCGCGCTTGCGCAGCGTGCGGTTGTCGGCCATGAGACGGTCGGCCAGTTCGACCAGACTGTCGATGCGGGCACTCAGTGTCTTGAAATCGGGTTCTTCCATGGCGGGTCGCATCAAAGGGCGTCGGGAGGTTACTATGGCAGCTACTATAGTTTTACCCGTGAATCAGGGTCAATCGAATCAGTATTAATCGAAGTGTCTGCTACGGGACACAAGAAGGTCTGTCATGCATCCAGCCGCCACTGCCCCCACGCTCGACGAACTCGCCACCGCCCTGGTGCGCCTGAATACCGCCTGCACCGCCTCCGAGCTGCATGGCGTGCAGACAGGACTGCTGGCCGGCGGCGCCCGTCTCAATCGCAGCATGCTGCAGAAAGTGCTGGAGGCCCATGCCGAGGGTGATGCCGCGTTTGATGACGGGCTCATGGCCCAGCTCTGGCAGCTCCAGCTCAAGACGCTGGAAGAGCTGGGCGCCAGCGAACTGGTGTTCAGCCCCATGATTCCCGAGGACGACGACGACCTGGGGCATCGTGTCGGGGCGCTCGCCGACTGGTGCCAGGGCTTCCTGGTGGGCTTCGGCACGGCGGTACGACCCAATGACACCCGTGTGCATGCCGAGACCGTGCGCGAAACGTTGCAGGACATCGTGCATGTGGCCAATGTCGATTCCTCCGCGCAGGATAACGACGAGAGTGACGAGTTTGCCTACGCCGAGCTCTACGAATTCGTGCGCATGGCCGCGATTCACCTGTTCGAGGAGCTGGCGCCGCCGGAAGAACAGCACCCGCACAACGAAGACGTGCCTGAGCATCCGACCCTGCACTGAGCCATAGCCCTGAGCCATCACCGAGCCTCCAGACACTGACTGCAACCGAGACGCCGCCTTCATGTCCCTGCTTTCCGCTGCTGAATTTGCCCGTCGCCGCCAGGCCCTCATGAACATGATGGGGAATGACTCCATCGCCATCCTGCCGGCCGCACCGCACTACAAGCGCAATCGCGATACCGAATACCGCTATCGGCAGGACAGTGATTTTTATTACCTCACTGGTTTTCCCGAGCCCGAAGCGGTCATCTGCCTGATACCGGGGCGACCGCAGGGCGAGTTCGTGATGTTCTGTCGCGAGCGTGATCGCGAAATGGAAATCTGGAATGGTTACCGCGCCGGTCCCGAAGGGGCGGTGGCGGATTTTGGTGCCAGCGATGCTTTTCCCATTACCGATATCGACGACATCCTGCCCGGCCTGATCGAAGGCCGCGAGCGCGTCTTTGTCTCGATGGGGGCGCAGCCGGTGTTTGACCAGCGTCTGATGGGCTGGGTCAATACCATTCGCGCCAAGGCGCGCACCGGTGCCCATGCGCCCGGTGAATTCATGATGCTGGATCATCTGCTGCACGACCTGCGCCTGTTCAAGTCGGCAGAAGAGCTGAAGATCATGCGCAAGGTGGCCACCATTTCGGCACGCGCGCATGTACGGGCCATGCAGCTGTCCCGCCCGGGGCTGCACGAATACGAACTGGAAGCAGAAATCCTGCACGAATTCCTGAAGAACGGCTGTCCGGCGCCGGCCTATAACTCCATTGTCGGTTCCGGTGCCAATGCCTGCATCCTGCATTACGTCGAGAACAACAAGGCCATGCGCGATGGCGATCTGGTGCTGATTGATGCCGGTGGCGAACTGGATCATTACGCCGCCGACATCACCCGCACCTTTCCGGTAAACGGAAAATTCTCGCCGGAACAAAAAGCCATTTACCAGCTGGTGCTGGACTCACAGCACGCAGCCATCGCCACGGTAAAGCCGGGCGCGCACTGGAATGCGCCGCATGAGGCCGTGATTGATGTGCTGGTTGAGGGCTTGCTGAAACTTGGCCTGCTGACCGGTACCAAAGAGGAGTGCATCGAGCAGGCCAGCTATCGCCAGTTTTTCATGCACCGCACCGGGCACTGGCTG
>CAYGBB010000290.1:0-3120 GCA_964347985.1 uncultured Moraxellaceae bacterium | reverse complement strand
AATAACACACTGGTTCGAATCAATGGATATGGATTGACGTGAGTCAAGGCGATGCCTGTCAGAGGGCATCGCCTTTTTCATTGATACATTTTGTGTAACAGGCAGGGAAAATTTCATGCGCAGCAGCTAAGCTGATTATTCTTAAACGCTGGCAGGAGAGCATCATGGGATTACTGGATAATGTTGGCAGCATGCTGGGTGGCGCCCAGACTGGCGGTAGTGGTGGTGGCGACATCATGAGTGTGGCACAGCAACTGTTGGGACAGGCCGGAGGGATGGACGGCCTTCTGAAGAAATTCCAGGAGAACGGTCTGGGTGAAGTGGCTGCATCCTGGGTGGGCAAGGGCCAGAACCTTCCCATCACGGCTGAGCAGATCCAGAAGGTTCTGGGCAATGAGCAGGTGGCAGCAATCGCCAGCAAGTTGGGGGTTGACCCGCAACAAGCGGCAACCCAGCTGTCGCAGTTGTTGCCAGGTCTGGTTGATAAACTCACCCCCGATGGTCAGGTGACACAGGGTGGCGATCTGCTGGCGCAGGGAGCCAGTCTGCTCAAGGGGTTCATGAAGAGCTGACGATCTTGCAGGGATAACCTGCTGGTCGTATCAAACAAGCCGAGGGGAGCTGAAGGACAGTTCCCGTCGGCTTTATTTATTCAGGCTGACCATCAGCACACCGGCCAGTACCAGCACGGTTCCGGCCATTTGCATGCCCACCAGTGTTTCCTCCAATACGGCATAGCCCAGATAGAGCGTGGCAACCGGGCCGATGGCTCCGACCAGTGCGGCACGGCTGGCCCCGATGCGACGAATGCCATTGGTCAGCATGGTGGCCGGCAGCACGGTACACACTATCGCCAGTGTGAGGCCAAGCCCTAATACCCGGGGGCTAACGGACAACGCACTGAATGGATTGACCAGCAGGAAGTGCAGCACGCAGCACAGGCTGGAAATGCTCAGGGTGAAACCGGTAAAGCGATTGGCGCCCAGACGCTGGATGATTTCTCCCGAACCCACGAGATAACACGCATAGGCAAGCGCCCCTCCGAACACCAGTGTCATTCCGAGCGCCAGATGTTCCCCCGCGTGATGCACATCCGGCCAGACCACGAGGGCCATTCCGGCATAACTGATGCCTATGGCCAGCCAGGTATGGCGGCTAACGGCGCGTTTCAGGACAAATGCAGTGATCAGCACGGTCATGGTGGGGTAAAGAAACAGGACCAGGCGTTCAAGGCCGGCACTGATGTACTGCAGTCCCATGAAATCCAGCAGGGAGGCCATGTAGTACCCGGCGAATCCCAGCAGGAACATGATGCCCCAGTCGCGCCGGGTCAGTGGCTGGACATGCTTGCCGCGGCTGGCCATCACGCCCATGACCAGGAAAAAGGGCAGGGCAAAGACCATGCGCAGTGTCAGCAAGGTGACCGGGTCCACGGACTCCTGATAAGCCAGCTTGATGAAAATGGATTTGGTGGCAAAAAGGATGGCAGATGCCAGGACCAGAAGGGTGCCAACGAGGGCGGGGCGGAGTGGCATGTTGCGTCAGTCAGACGGGCTGAAGTGGCAATTTAGCCTGCCTTGACGGTTAAAAGGCAATCCCTGCCCTTTGTTTTTCCTGAGCGGGTTTCAGTGGGGGCAGGGATTGTCGGACAGACCCGATAACCTGATATGACAAATGACGTACATCAAGGAAAAAGGTTACAAATTTGGGCATTGCATGTTCACTTATTGTGAATGCGCTGCATTACAATCCCGGGCCTTTATGTGTCGGTAATTCGACAAAACCGTCCGGTCAGAAGGGATTTTACCTGACCGGATTTTTCAAGTTGCTATCTAAGGTGAGGGTTGACCATGCAAATTGGGATTCCAGCCGAAATCCTTGCGGGCGAAACTCGCGTTGCTGCGACACCGGAAACGGTGAAAAAATTCGTCACGCTGGGCTACAAGCTGGTCGTGCAGAAAGGTGCCGGTGTGGCATCGTCTTGTATCGACAAGGCCTATGAAGAAGCCGGTGCTACCATCGCGGCTACCGCCGCCGAAACCTATCAGGATTCGGATGTGGTGCTGAAGGTGGCCGCTCCCGGCGCAGACGAAGTGCCGCTGATCAAACAGGGCGCTATTGTGCTGGCTGCGTTTGCACCGCATCAGAATCCGCATCTGGATGCTTATGCCGCACGTGGCCTCACCTGCGTGGCCATGGAGCTGATTCCGCGTATCACGCGTGCGCAGAGTTCCGACATTCTTTCCTCGCAAGCCAATCTCGCCGGTTATAAAGCCGTGCTGCTGGCCGCCAATGAATATGCGGGCATGTTCCCGATGATGATGACCGCTGCCGGCACGATCAAGCCGGCCCGCGCCGTGATTCTCGGTGTGGGTGTTGCTGGTTTGCAGGCGATTGCCACGGCCAAGCGTCTGGGCGCGGTGGTGGAAGCCTCCGACATGCGTCCTGCAGCGAAGGAACAGGTTGAGTCGCTGGGCGGCAAGTGGCTGGATGTGCCCATGTCTGATGAAGAAAAAGCCAAGGCCCTGGGCACTGGCGGTTATGCCTGGGTGCCATCAGCTGAATACGTGCGTGATCAGGCCGTTATCGTTGACAAGGCCGTGGCGGCAGCCAGTGTGGTGATCACCACGGCACAGATTCCGGGTCGCAAGGCACCAGTACTGGTGAAGGCCGAGACGGTCGCCAAAATGAAGCCGGGAGCCGTGATTATCGATATGGCCGTGAGCTCCGGCGGCAACGTTGAAGGTTCGAAGCTGGATGAAATCGTTGTCACTGAAAACGGCGTGAAAATTGTTGGCATCGGCAATATTCCAGCGTTGATTGCGACCGAAGCCTCTGCACTGTATGCCCGCAATCTCATCAACTTTCTGCAGCCACAGCACGATGCGGAGTCGAAGAGCCTCAAGCTCAATCGCGATGACGACATGGTCAAGCCGACGCTCATCGTCGACGGTGGCCACGTGCTGTACAAAAAGCCCAACTGATAGGGAGAGACAGAGATGAATGAACTCGCCCAGGTAGCCGTGCCGTTGACACAAGCGGCTGAGCATGCCAGCAGCGTCCCCTTCGTCAGCATCTTCACCGTGTTCGTACTCGCGATTTTCGTGGGCTACTACGTGG
>CAYGBB010000289.1:0-3135 GCA_964347985.1 uncultured Moraxellaceae bacterium | reverse complement strand
CCGTGTTGCGATAGGCCCCTGGCGAGTTGAGGGGCTGGCCCCCGGGGAATGGCGAGAAGTTGAGGTGGCGCCCGGGGACCTGCCGCCAGTCGGCGCAACGGCCCGCAGCTCAAGGAAACCGGCAGGCCGGGCCAGCGATCAGGCCGGCACAGCAACCCGCCGCCCTGGCTTCAGCCGCCGGTAACCGGCGGAAAGATGGCCAGTTCATCACCGTCAGAGACGGTGGTGTCACGGGTTGCCATTTCCTGATTCACGGCGACCAACACCCCCCTGTCGCCATTAAGCAGCTCATCCCAGAGGCCGCCACGGGTCACCAGCCGGTCAAGTACAGATTGCACGGTATCCTGACCTGGATTCTCCAGACTCAGGGTCTCCCGATCGAGGCCTAACCGTTCCCGGAAACGCGCAAAGTAAAGAACTGTGATCATTCGGTTATGCCCGTATTCAGTAATGCGTGTTATGGGTGACTGCCTGAATGCTGAACCCGTCCACCCCGTATCGTGAAGTGTACCGGTCAGATGGCTTGAGGTGCATTCTCTCTGGCCAGATGTGATCTTTCTTTGATCAGGGACAAAGTTGCATGCGTCCGGCTTGGGGCAGGTCCGGGCATGGGGTAGGATGGCGCCCCCTGTTTAACAGGGCTGGCAGGTGTCCGTGCTCGGGTCGCGCTGCCAATATCATCAAGCCAAGTCCGGGGAAATCGGGATGAACTGGGAACCACATGTCACTGTTGCTGTCGTGGTAGAGCGTGATGGTCGCTTTTTGCTGGTCGAGGAAATCAATGACCGGGCCATGCTTGTCCTTAACCAGCCTGCCGGGCATGTTGAGCAGGGTGAAACCCTTGAGCAGGCAGCAGTACGAGAGGCTCTCGAGGAAACCGGCTGGCAGGTCAGGCTGACCGCCTTTCTGGGCCTGTATGTCTATACGCCACCTCACAAGCCTGAGCTGACCTATTACCGGGCCTGCTATCTGGCTGATGCCGTCACCCATTTCCCTGAACGAACGCTGGATGTGGGTATCCAGCAAGCGCTATGGCTGACACTGGATGAGATTGCGTCCGCGGAACGCTTGCGCAGCCCGCTTGTGCTGAAGTGCGTGCAGGATGCCGTTGCCGGGCAGCGTTTTCCCCTGAACCTGGTTCACGAACATCACGGGTGATGCCATGAAGCCTCCCAGCCAAACTAGAGTGATTGTCGGCATGTCCGGTGGTGTGGACTCTTCCGTGTCTGCCTGCCTGCTTCAAGACCAGGGCTATCAGGTCGAAGGCCTCTTCATGAAGAACTGGGAAGAGGACGATGGCACCGACTATTGCACGGCACGTGAGGATCTGGCCGATGCCCAGGCCGTTTGCGATGCCATGGGCATCAGGCTTCACACCGCCAATTTTGCGGCTGAATACTGGGACCGGGTGTTTGAACACTTTCTGGACGAGTACCGCGCGGGTCGCACGCCTAACCCCGATATTCTCTGCAACAAGGAAATCAAGTTTCGCGCCTTTCTGGACTACGCCATGGTGCTGGGTGCGGACTTCATCGCTACAGGCCATTATGTTCGTCGCAGTGATGACCCCGAGTGTGCACAGCTTCTGAAGGGACTGGATGCCAACAAGGACCAGAGCTACTTCCTGCATGCCGTGAATGGCCGCCAGCTTGCCAGAACACTTTTCCCCGTCGGGGGTCTGGAGAAGCCTGAAGTGCGCCGCATTGCGACTGAACGGGGCCTTGTGAATCATGCCAAGAAAGACTCGACCGGCATCTGTTTTATCGGCGAGCGTCGCTTCCGTGATTTCCTTCAGCAGTACCTGCCGGCGCAACCGGGCACTATCAAAACCGATGATGGCCGCGTGATTGGCAGCCATCAGGGCCTGATGTATTACACCCTCGGCCAGCGGGAAGGGATTGGCATTGGTGGGCAGAAGGGCGCGGAGGAAGCGCCCTGGTATGTGGTTCACAAGGATCTGGCCAGAAATGTTCTGGTGATTGGTCAGGGCCATGAGCATCCGTTGATGATGAGCCGCTTTCTGCGTGCAGGCACCGTTGACTGGGTGACAAAGGAGCCCGCCCTGCCCTTGCAGTGCCACGCCAAGACACGTTACCGGCAGCCGGACCAGGCCTGTACGGTAATGAAGGATGCCGGCGGTTATGTCGTACACTTTGATGAAGCACAGCGCGCGGTCACCCCGGGACAGTCTGTGGTGTTTTATCAGGGTGAAATCTGTCTGGGTGGTGGCGTTATCGAGGCCACCTGGAATTGAGAGCAAACCACATGATTGAGAAAAAGCCATCCGCATGAGCAACCTGCAACGCGACAAGACACTGGCCCTCGCCGCCCTTTTTCAGTCAGCCACCCTGGCGGATGCACTGGCATGGCGTGGCCATTGCGATCCGGTCGCGCTGGAAGCATCACTGGAAAGCATTCTGGTGCTCGATACCGATGAGGTTGACCAGATTTATGGCCAGAATCTTCGCGGCCTTGAATCCGGCCTGAAAACACTGGAGCAGACTTTTCTGGAACCCTTGCGCGGCGGTCATCCTCGACAGGCTGATATCGTGCGTTATGCACTTGGCCTGATGCAGGTCGAACGCCAGCTCGCCAAGTCACCTGAGCTGCTGGATACCCTGCGCCGGCGCCTGGAAATGGCCAGCGAGCAACGCAAGCACTTTGACAGCCTGTCCTCTCCCGCCATGATCAACAATCTGGGAGGGATTTATGTGGATACCGCCGGCCAGTTGCGTTTTCGCATCCAGATCAAGGGCGACCAGAAGCAACTGAAAACCAGCGGCATGGCCGAACAGGTTCGCGCCGTACTGCTGGCCGGGGTGCGAGCCGCCTGGCTGTGGCATCGTCTGGGCGGGCGTCGCTGGCACCTCATGTTTACAAGGGGCCAGATCCTTGCGGAAATTCGCGAGATCATCAAGGAAAGTAACAAACATGGGCATTAGCAGCCTGCAAGCGTTACGGGGACAGACAGGTTACTCCCCGTTTGTACAGTTACAGAGGCTGTAACTGGCTCCAACCGGCTGCCTATTCCGTGTAAACTTCGCGCCTTCCTTTTCTGCTGCCCCGGACCTGTCATGCCACTGACCTCCCTGACTGCCCTTTCCCCTGTTGATGGCCGCTATGCCGGCAAGGTTG
>CAYGBB010000288.1:0-3139 GCA_964347985.1 uncultured Moraxellaceae bacterium | reverse complement strand
CCTCTGTTCTATATGCATGTGTCTTGTATCCCGAATGCTCCCGACATATTTCACTGGCAGACAACGCCTGGCCTTCCTGCTCCACACCTTCGCCAGCATGAAACGAGGCAAAAGCGACCTGAGCATCGACTGATTTGATGACGTATCTGGCAGTGCAATCATCTTTGGCTTGAGAGCGCTCAAATAGCGCCTCCTGTGTACGTCAGCGCACAGAGCGAAACCCTCAATGAGGCGATCCTCCATCTCGTCAACCTCCACACCACCAATCCCGGCATAGCAGCTCACATACACCAGCCACTGAATGGTCGAGTGCATCAAGGTTTTCCCGAATCAGGTCAACAAGAGAAAAAAATGAAAACCATAGCCAGTTATTCCAGAACCAAAACATTGCTGATGACGCTGTTCGTTAGCATTATTGCCGTGGGGTGCGATAGCAGCAGGGATCCGATCCTGGGTGCAGGCAGCCTGGCCAGCGCGCCCGTCACTCCCCCTTTCAACGCTCCCCCCACGGTCGATACGCTTTCGCTGAAACCCACCGCCAATGCCACCGGGGTGTGCCCGACCCGAAGCATCGCCGCAACATTCAACGTGCCGTCCGGCCTTCGGATGGATGACACAACGGTGAATGCAACTACCTTTACGGTCACCGACGCCCTTCTTGCGCCAGTAACAGCAACATCCATCACTCTCGACACCACCACCGGGACTATCGCGACCTTTACCCCTGATACCCAGCTCACCGATGGTGTTGTGTACACCGCAACGATCATTGGCGGTGCCAGTGGCGTCAAGGACACCGCTGTACCCGCCAACCAGATGGATGCCAATTTTTCCTGGACCTTTACTGCCGGGCCACCAACAGGTGTCTGTCTGCCCGCCGTCGCCCTGGGTCTTGCTTCATCGTTTGGTATTGCCGCAACCGCGGGCATCACCAACACCACCACCATGCCCGTCTCTACGATCAATGGCGACGTTGTCCTTGATCCGACACCTAACTGTAATGCAGTGATGATTGATGCCGCAGGCGGCTTCGGTCTGTGCGGCAGCAACGGCTCCACGCCCCTCATCAACGGCATGGTGATCAGCCCCCTGTACCCGGACGCCGGCTCCACCTCGGGCGCCATCATGGCCGACCTGAAGGCCGCATTCCTCAGCATCTCGCCACCAGCGGGCCCTCCTGCTGCCGGCTCACTGGGTGGTGCCACCAACCTGCCTGCAGGCACGACACTGGGTGATGTGACCGGCAGTGCGCTGGTTGTGGGCGACAACCTGTTTTATCCAGGCGTTTACCAGTCGCTGACGTCAATCGGCATCACTGGCGACCTCATGCTCGACGCCCAGGGTGACCCGGATGCCGTCTTTGTCTTCCAGTCCTCCAGCTCGCTTGATATCGCTGCCGGCGCACCTCTTGTCCACACCAACATCCTGCTCAGGAATGGCGCCAAGGCATCCAATATCTGGTGGCAGGTGAGCACATCCGCAACACTGGGTACGTATGCGAAGTTCGTCGGCAACATCCTGGCGTCGGAAAGCATCACCATGGAAACCCATGCTGAATCCTGCGGCAGGTTGCTGGCAGGTGCATTCGCGGCCGGTGCCTTCGTCCTCGATTCCAATGTTGTCTCCGTACCCGGTAATGGTTGCCCTGAGTAATTCAGGTGCTGCAACCCACAGCCCTGTATTGATGCATAACAATTTGATCAGGGGGCGGTGATCCGCCCCTGGAGATAAAAAATGAAATTCGCAAAAACCTCACTCGCGCTTGGCCTTGCCTCCATCGCCGCACTGGCCAGCACCAGCGTGATGGCAGAAGACGAAACAACCGGCTGGTACGGCGGCTTCAACATCGGCCAGTCCCGCGCCACCATTGATGACAAACGGATTGTGGAAGAGCTGCTGAATAACGGATTCACCACCAGCACGCTCTCCAATGACGACCGCGACACCGCCTTCAAGATTTTTGGCGCCTACCAGTTCAACAAGAATTTCGCCCTTGAGGGCGGCTACTTTGATCTGGGCAAGTTCGGCTTTACTGCCGACACAGTACCGGCAGGCACCCTCAACGGCACGCTCAAGGCCAGAGGCCTGAATCTTGACGCTGTCGGCATCCTGCCCTTCACCGAAAAGCTGTCTGGCTTTGGCCGGGTTGGCGTTAACTACACCGAGGTCAAGGACTCCTTTACCGGAACCGGGGCAGTGACCGTACTCACGCCATCACCCAAGGAAAAGGGCGCGAGCTACAAGATCGGACTCGGTCTGCAATATGACTTTACCAGGCGGTTCGGCATGCGTGCCGAAGCAGAACGTTATCGCCTAAACGATGCCGTCGACAACATGAGCGACATCGACCTGCTCTCGCTCGGCATGGTCTTCCGCTTCGGCGCGAAAGACAGGCAGAACAAAGAGGCCGTTGCTGCGCCGACCGAGGAAAGGGCCCCGGCACCCGCAGTAGTTGTGGTGCCGGTCAAGACCAAAACCACCGATTATTGCAGCATCCTCGACCTGACCTTCGAAATCGACAAGGATGAAATCCAGAGCGACGACAAGGAAAACCTCGCGGTGATCGGACGTTTCATGAAGAAATATCCCGACACCACGGCACTGATCGAAGGTCACTCCGATGATGTGGGCACCAACAGCTACAACCTGGCCTTGTCACATCAACGTGCCGAGGGCGTTGCCACCTACCTGATGGACACCTACAAGATTGACCCGTCCCGTCTGTCGACAGTGGGGTACGGAGCCTCGCGCCCCATTGCCGACAATCGCACCCAGGAAGGCAAGCGCGCCAACCGCCGCATCAACGCTGTTATCGCCTGCGCCTCGGATATTGAAGGCATCGCAGTCGTTCCGGCACGCACCACCATGGCCATGGAAATGGACTTCGACCCGTACAGTGCCGAAATCCGCCCTGAATACCGCAACCAGCTGAAGGGCGTGGCCAACTTCATGAAAGCAAATCCTGGCGTTAGTGCTACAGTGGAAGGACACGCCGGTAAAGTTGTCGGCAACACGCAGATCAGCCCCGAGGAAGCAATGGTCGTCTCACGGCAGCGCGCCGACAGCGTAGTCAACTACCTGGTGGATAATCTGGGAGTTTCACGATCACGCCTTTCCGCCGAAGGCTATGGCCAAACCC
>CAYGBB010000287.1:0-3143 GCA_964347985.1 uncultured Moraxellaceae bacterium | reverse complement strand
CTGCAGTGGCGCCACAGCGGAAATGAAGGTCGCTACGGCCACCCAACGCCTGACGAAAACCATGCTGGCGCAAACCGAACTTCGCGCCCCTTTTGACGGCATTGTCGCGGAGGTGAACGGCGAAATCGGTGAGTTTGCCACGCCCTCGCCTCCCGGCGTGGCCACGCCCCCTGCTGTCGACCTGATCGACAATACCTGCCTGTACGTCACGGCCCCGGTCGACGAAGTGGATGCCGCACGCCTGAAAACCGGCACCCCGGCGCGCATCACACTCGACGCCTACCGTGGTCGCACATTTGCCGGCAAGGTAACGCGCCTGGCGCCTTATGTGCTGGATCTGGAAAAGCAGGCGCGCACGGTCGCGGTCGATGTGCAGTTTGATACGGTGCCAGATGACATTCATCTGCTCGCCGGACACAGTGCCGACATCGAGATCATCCTGGCGCAGAAAACCATGAAGCGCCTGCCTACCGAAGCGGTCCAGGAAAGCAATCGCGTGCTGCTGTATCACCCGAAAAACAAGACCATTTCCACCCGCGAATTTACCCGTGGCATCAGCAACTGGAGCTGGACCGGTATCGACAAGGGGCTGGAGAAAGGCGATCGCGTCGTGCTGTCACTTGACCGCAAGGGCGTGGTGGACGGCGCGCAGGTGGTCGAGGAAAAACCGTAAGGAGACGCTTGTGATCAACGTCGTTGGCGTCAACAAGAGCTTCTCGCTCGGTGACCAGACTGTGCATGCCCTGCGCAATATCAACCTGACCATTGCTCGTGGCGAATACCTGTCGGTGATGGGGCCGTCCGGGTCCGGAAAATCAACCCTGCTCAATCTGCTGGGACTGCTGGATCGACCCGACAATGGCCAGTATTTCCTCAATGACATTGAAACCGTCGCACTGACAGAAGAGGAACGGGCACGGCTGCGGGGCGCCCATGTCGGTTTCATTTTCCAGAGCTTTCACCTCGTGCCGCGCCTGACGGCACGCGAAAACATCGAGCTGCCACTGGTGCTGGCCGGGGTGGCACCGGCAGAACGAAAATTGCGTGTTAATGAAACCCTGACCCAGCTGGGGCTGCTGGATCGTGCCAACAATGCCGCCACCCAGTTATCTGGCGGACAACGGCAGCGGGTGGCCATCGGCCGCGCCCTCATCATGAAACCGGATCTGTTGCTGGCCGATGAACCCACCGGCAATCTCGACTCCAAATCCGGTCGTGACGTCATGGACTTGCTGGAGGAGCTCCACCATCAGGGCATCACCCTGCTCGTGGTCACGCATGATCAGGCACTCGGTGATCGCGCCCATCGCAAGATCGGCATGATCGACGGCGCCATTGTCACTGACGTGAGACGCAGCTGATGCGCACCGCCGATTTGCTGGCCTTCTGTGTCAACGCGCTGCGGCGGCATGCCTTCCGCACCTTCATGATGTTCATTGCCATGTCGATTGGCGTGGCGGCCGTCATCGTGCTGACGGGGCTGGGGGAAGGCGCACGTCGTTATGTACTGCGCGAATTCGAGGCGCTCGGCACCAACACGCTGATTGTGCTCCCCGGCAAGCAGGAAACCAGCGGTGGCATGCCGCCAATGACCGGCGAGGCCACCCGTGACCTGACGCTGGAAGACAGCGTCGCCATTTCCCGCATTCCCCATGTGCAGTCGGTGGCCCCGTTGATACTCGGCAGCGCCCTGGCCTCAAGCGGAGGACGCTCACGCGAAGTGGTCACGCTGGGCACCACGTCCAGTTTTTTTGCCATTCGCAAGATGGACATGGCACAAGGCGCCGTGCTGCCCCCTGAATCCGCTGACCTTGCCTTGCCCGTGGCCATTCTTGGCAAAACCATTCGTGACGAACTGTTCGGATCACGTCCGGCGCTCGGGGAAACCCTGCGCATCGGCGACCGCCGCTTCCGCATTATCGGCATTCTCGCTGACAGCGGTGAAGCCATGGGCATGAACCGCAGCGAGTCCATCATCATTCCAGTGGCATCCGCACAACAACTGTTCAATGCCCCGGGACTTTTCCGCATTTTCATTGAAGTACGACCAGGCACCAATCTCGACACCGTACGCCAGCGTGCACTGGACATCATTGCCGCGCGTCATGAAGGCGAGGAAGACGTCACCATCATCACGCAGGATGCACTGGTCAGCTCCTTTGACGACATTCTTTCGGCGCTGTCACTGGCCGTCACCGCCATCGGTGGTATCAGCCTGCTGGTGGCCGGGGTACTGGTCATGAACGTGACGCTGATTACCGTGACACAGCGCACCAGCGAAATCGGATTACTGAAAGCCATCGGCGCCAGTGGCAACCTGGTGTCGCGCATCTTCCTGACCGAGGCCGGACTGCTCGCCCTCGGCGGCGCCCTCGGTGGCGTACTGCTGGGGGAAGCGCTGTTATGGATGGGGCGCCGGGTGTTTCCGGATTTCCCCTTCAGTGCACCGCTCTGGGCCGAAGTAACATCGGTACTGGTGGCCGTCGGTGCCGGCCTGCTGTTTGCACTGATGCCGGCGCGACGTGCGGCTCGCCTTGAGCCCGTCACCGCTCTGATGAAGAAATAGGAGGGCGCATGCAAACGGTCGACTTCCTTCGCTTCATTGTCCGCTCGGTCATTTCCGCGCGCCTGCGCTCGGCGCTCACGGCGCTTGGCATTGCCATCGGCATCATGGCCGTCACCCTTCTCACCGCCATCGGCGAAGGTGTGCGCAGTTATGTGACAGATACGTTTTCACAGTTCGGCACCAACATCATGAACATATCACCGGGGCATTCCGTGACCGGTGGCATGGGCGGAATGCTCAACACCGTGCGTCCGCTCACACTGGAAGATGCCGATGCCATTGCCCGCCTGCCGGAAGTACGCGCCATCGTGCCCAACGTCGGGGGACTGGCACGCATTGGTGCCGGCAATCGCAGCCGCAATGCCATGGTGCTGAGTGCCACGCCCGCCGCGCTGGACGTATGGAAGCTGGCCGTCGCCACCGGCAGTTTCTTGCCCGCCGATGACCTGCATGCTGCCCGCGCCTTTGCCGTACTCGGTTCAAAACTCAAGCAGGAGCTGTTCGGTAACGGCAATGCACTCGGCCAGTGGGTACGCATCGGCGACAGTCGCTATCTGGTGGTTGGCACACTGGAGAG
>CAYGBB010000286.1:0-3154 GCA_964347985.1 uncultured Moraxellaceae bacterium | reverse complement strand
TTTGCGTCTTACGTGTTGCTGCCGTTGAGTGCACTGGCGATAGCACTGGTGGTGGGGTGGCGCTGGCAGGAAAAAGAAGCGTGTGATGCGGCAGGCCTGCAGTCCGCGCGTCAACGCTCGCTCTGGTGGTTCGGCATGCGTTGGCTGGTGCCAGTCCTGCTGGCCATTGTGCTGGTATCAGGTCTTGTCACGGCATAAAAAAAATCCTGCACTAGCGGAGCCGGTGCAGGATTTTTTTATTGATTGCGCGGGTGCATCAATACGTTTTCGCCGGCTCTTTTGCCTGCTCTTTCATCTGGTCGGCACGCTTCTTCATTTTGTCTGCACGCATTTCCATGTGCTCGGCGCGCTTTTCCATCCGGTCAGACTTCTGCTCCATCATTTGCTTGCGACGGGCCTCCAGTTTCTTGGCCTGTTCCGGCGTCAGCACGGACACCACCTTCTTGTGGGTTTCTTCACGCAGGGCATCGTGTTTCTTCATGGCCTCCTCGTGAATGGCCTGCACTTTCTGCTTTTGAGTGTCGCTCAGACCAAGCTCGGTCATCATGCCGGGTTTATCCAGCATCGGGCAGTCCATCATCATGCCCCGGTCTTTGCCCATTGGATCTGATGGCATGCCCATGTGATGGTCCGCATGGACGGCAGGAATCAGGAACAGGCCGGTCAGGGCAATCGCGAAACGTGTCTTCATGGTGTGTCTCCTTGGGAACAAGTCTGTTGCCAGCTGAAAAAGTGGCTGCAGAAACTATAGTCGTCAAAGAGTAACGCGCCAGTTGCTCATGCGTTGACATGAGGTAACTGGCGAGAGGGGGATTCAGGCCTTGTTGCCCAGATAACGCCGTTTGGCCTGCTCAATCAGGGCCCGGTTGTCGTGCTGGGAGGGGTGGAAGTCACGCTTGTAGTAATCCAGGTAGCCCGGAATCAGCTTGCGGAAGCGGCCGGGGACGCCCCAGAAGTAGTTGATGCCTTTTGCCCACATCTTCACATCCCCGGCATGGCCGGATTCGCGCACCAGGCGGATCAGGTCGAGCGTGGTGAAGGTGAGGAAAAACACGGTGGTAATGGCCATCTGCGAGCGGCGCAGCCACTCGTCATTCACGGTGGCACGATAGACATCAAATGCCACGTTCTTGTGCTCGGACTCTTCAATGGCATGCCAGGCCCAGATGGTGGCCATGCGCGGGTCCATCTTGTCGAGCTCGTTGCTGTTCAGCAGGAACTGTTCGGCCAGCAGGGCGGTGAAGTGTTCGACGGCAGCCGTTTGTGCCAGCTGGCGTGCCTTGGAGTATTTCCGGCGGTACATGTTCATGCCCTTGCCGATCCATTCGTCAATTTTCGAGATCGAGTAGCCCTTGCGCTCAAGGAAGGCGTTCAGCTCGCGGTGTTCCTTGGAGTGATGGCCCTCCTGGCCAATGAAGGCGCGGATGGCTTTCTGCAGCTCGGGATCGGTGACCTGGTCCTGGAAGTTGCGCACGGCATCAATGAAGAAGCGCTCGCCTTCCGGGAATCCTCCCGAGAGTGCGGCCAGCAGCAGGGTGCGCAGGGGATCGTTGTCGTACCAGAACTCCGGGATGTCATCGGAAAACTCGAAGTCCATGCGACGGACCTTGATGTCATAGGCGTCAGGTCGGGCCGTAGCGGCTTGGTGCTTCTTGATGGCAAGGGCTGTCATGGGGATCTCCTGGCCGGAATGAAGGTCCGGGTAGCGTGACCACAGGGTATTTGCGATTGCTCCCGGAGCGTGAGACGCTGCGCGGACAAGTCGCTTGTCATTGGTGGCCATCGGTGCTGACGGTTAAAGAAAAGAGTGAATGGGTGCGCCAACTGCGCTTTCCCGTGACCTATCCGCGAATTTACCTTGAGCTTGCCCGTGAACGCGGTCTTGAGCCCGATGCGGTATTGCGCGAGGCCGGGATGGATGCGGCTGTCTTTGCCGACCCATCGGGCCGCATCACGCCGCAGGAGTACATGGGGCTCATTCTCACCGTCATGCGCCTGACCGGGGATCACGGTCTTGGTCTGGAAATCGGCCTGCGCTTGCCCATGACCGCCCACGGCAGCCTCGGCTATGCCCTGATGTGCTGCGGCACTGCCGCAGAGGCGGCCGAGGTGCTGCAGCGTTTCTGGCACTTGCGCGGTCGCGGCATCCGTTTTGATTTTTCGGTGCAGGAAGAGTGGCTGGTCTTTGATTTTCGTACCGAACTGGATGTGCCGGATGCCCTGCGCCGGGTGCTGTTCGATGCCATGCTGACCAGCTTCTATCGCGGCCTGCAGTTCTTGTTGGGGGAGACCGGGGAGCTGGGCGAATTGTGGTTTGATTATCCGGAACCCGAATATATTGCGCAGTTTCGTGATCGCCTGCCGGTAGTGCGCTACGGCATGGCGGCGACACAGATCCGTGTACGTGACAAATCACTTTTGCAGCGCAAGTTGCCCATGTCCAACCCGGAGGCACTGAGTCTGGCCATTGCGCAATGCGAACGGGAATATGCGCTGCTGGGTGAGGGGCAGGACGATACGCTGGCAGCCACCAGAACATTGCTGCGCTTGAGTGTGGAGGGTTATCCCACGCCGGAACAGATCGCAGACAAGCTGCATATGTCGCCACGCACGTTTCGGCGCAGGCTGCAGGCGCAGGACAGCAATTACAAGTTGTTGCTGGAGGATGCACGCCGCCGCGATGCGCTGGTGCTGCTGGAAAATCCGGGGCTGGAAATCCAGAAAGTGGCCGAGCTGCTGGGCTACACCACGCCGGCCAATTTCACACGGGCCTTCCGGCAGTGGACCGGCAAGGCACCGAGTGCTTATCGCGCCTTGCACCAGTCCTTGCATGAACACTTATAAAGGGGTGCGGCCCGTTCCGGGCGGGAGTGTTGCGCAGTTAACGCAGATGCATGCCTTTCCCGTGAGTCCGGCGGGTATGCGTGAAAGCGTGTCACGGGTGATCGGTGTTTTCGTGCACCAGCAGGATGAATCGAAGCTGCCGCTGGCCGCCGGCGCACAGGCATTGGGTCCGTTGCAGAGCGGACAGGCGTGGGCAGGCAGCGGCTGCGACAATGATGGTTCGATTTCAGTCATGGGCAGTGGTTCTTTCGGGGGTTGGCTATTTTGCAGATCAGCGACACGAAGACATCCTGCATGCCGCGTACTCCGG
>CAYGBB010000285.1:0-3163 GCA_964347985.1 uncultured Moraxellaceae bacterium | reverse complement strand
CGCCATGGGCTCGTCCAACGAAACCAGCTTCTATGGCCCGGTAAAAAACCCCTGGGACACCACAAAGGTACCCGGCGGCTCCTCCGGCGGCTCTGCTTCTGCCGTGGCGGCACGTCTGGCACCGGCCGCGACCGGCACTGATACCGGCGGCTCCATTCGCCAGCCGGCCGCCCTGTGCAACCTGACAGGCCTCAAGCCCACCTACGGCCGCGTGTCCCGTTGGGGCATGATTGCCTTCGCCTCCAGCCTGGATCAGGCCGGCCCCATGACACAGACCGCCGAAGACGCCGCCCTGCTCATGAATGTCATGGCTGGCCACGACACGCGCGACTCCACCTGCATCAACCATCCTGTGCCGGATTACACCGCCAACCTGAACGACTCGCTGCAAGGGCTGCGTATCGGCCTGCCGAAACAGTATTTCGGTGAAGGCCTGGATGCCGGTGTTGCTGCCGTCATCGAGCAGGCCATTGCCGAGCTGAAAAAACTCGGCGCCACCGTCGTGGACATTGACCTGCCCACGTCCGATCTGGCGGTACCGGCCTACTACGTGATTGCGCCCGCGGAATGTTCATCCAACCTGTCGCGCTTTGACGGTGTTCGTTTTGGTCATCGCTGCGAAAATCCGGCCGACCTCACCGATCTTTACAAGCGTTCGCGCGCCGAAGGTTTTGGCGCCGAAGTGAAACGCCGCATCATGGTCGGCACCTATGCACTTTCTGCCGGCTATTACGATGCGTATTACCTGCAGGCACAGAAAGTACGCCGCCTGATCAAGAATGATTTTGCGCGCGCCTTCGAACAGTGCGACGTGATTGCCGGCCCGACCTCACCGACCGTGGCGTTTGGTCTCGGCGAAAAACAGTCAAATCCGATTGCCATGTATCTCTCGGACATCTACACGATTGCCACCAACCTGGCCGGCCTGCCCGGCATGAGCCTGCCAGCCGGTTTTGAAAAGAACCTGCCGGTCGGCCTGCAGTTGATCGGCAATTTCTGGAGCGAGGCGAAGCTGCTTAATGTGGCGCATCGCTATCAGCAAGTCACCGACTGGCATCGTCGCATGCCAGCGGCGTTTGAGTGAGGACGAGAAAAAATGACCTGGGAAGTTGTCATCGGTCTGGAAATCCACGTCCAGCTCAACACCAAATCAAAGATATTTTCCGGCTCCAGCACCACTTTCGGGTCCGAACCCAATACGCAGGCGAGCCTGATTGATCTCGGCATGCCGGGCGTGCTGCCGGTGCTTAACAAGGGCGCCGTGCGCAATGCCATCAAGTTCGGTCTTGGCATTGATGCCGAGCTGGGCCGCACCAGCGTATTTGCCCGCAAGAACTATTTTTATCCGGACCTGCCCAAGGGCTACCAGATTTCACAAATGGACCTGCCCATCGTCGGCAAGGGTCATATCGACATCCAGCTTGAAGATGGCAAGACCAAGCGCGTCAATATCACGCGTGCGCATCTGGAAGAGGACGCCGGCAAATCACTGCATGAAGACTTCCGTGGCATGACCGGCATCGACCTCAATCGTGCCGGCACCCCGTTGCTGGAAATCGTGTCCGAACCTGAAATGAGCTCCGCCAAGGAAGCCGTGGCCTACGCCAAGGCGATTCACGCCCTGATCCGTTACCTCGACATCTCCGATGGCAACATGGCCGAAGGCTCGATGCGCTGTGACTGCAATGTGTCGATCCGCCCGAAGGGTACGGACAAACTGGGCACGCGCCGCGAGATCAAGAACGTCAACTCGTTCAAGTTCATCGAGAAGGCCATCAACAGCGAAATCGAGTGGCAGATTGATGAAATCGAGTCTGGCCGCAAGATTGTGCAGTCCACGGTGCTGTATGACGCGAACACCAATCGCACCCGTGCCATGCGCAGCAAGGAAGAGGCCAACGATTACCGCTACTTCCCCGATCCGGACCTGTTGCCGGTGGTGCTGGATGAAGCATTGATCGAGGAAATCCGCGCCAGCCTGCCCGAGCTGCCCGCCGCCCGCCGCGAACGCTTTGTCCGCCAGTACGGCCTGCCTGAATACGATGCCGGCGTGCTGGTATCGAGCCGTGATCTCGCCGAGTTCTTTGAGAGCACGGTGACGGCCGCCAATGGCGCCGCCAAGCCGGCCTCGAACTGGATCATGGGTGACGTGCTGGCCACGCTGAATCGCACCGAAAAAGACATCAGCGAGTGCCCGATCACGCCTGTACAGCTCGGTGGCCTGATCAACCGCATCACCGACAACACCATCTCCGGCAAGATTGCCAAGCAGGTGTTCCAGGCCCTGATGGAGGGTGAAGGTGCCAGCGCTGACGAGATCATCGAGACGAAGGGGCTGAAGCAGGAGTCCGATTCGGGCGCCATCGAAGCCCTGATTGACGAAGTGATTACGTCCAATCCGGATAACGTTGCCGCCTACCGCAGCGGTAAGGACAAGCTGTTCGGCTTCTTTGTCGGCGAAGTGATGAAGCGTTCGAAAGGCAAGGCCAATCCGGGTCAGGTCAATGATATCCTGAAGAAGAAGCTGGCCGGCTGATCACGCCCGCACCCATAAAAAAGCCCGCAGTGATGCGGGCTTTTTTATTGCCTGTCATTCAGTGCAGCTGCAACGGATTCATGCCATCGCCCATGAACGCAATGCGGTCATCGGCAAACATGTTCATGTCCGGCGCGAGAATCTTCACGTAACGGTCAAAGTAGAGTATCTGTTTCAGCAGCAGCGCAAAGGCGCGCGGAAAGCGGATGCCATGGCGCTCACCCACGGCCACGATATCCAGCATGATGCGATTGATCTCGCCATCATTGACCGCACCGTTCAGCACGTGCTCGGGATCGACGGTAGTGAATGCACCGTAAATTTCCTCCAGATCCTTTGCCAGCTTACCGGTATCAACAGCACGCTTGGTCATGCCAATCCTGGCCATGCTGGCAGCCATCTTGGCAAAATTGCCATCGGTCAGTGACTCGACAAAATCCGTGGTCGCCCCCCAGGTATCAGGATCAATACGACCGACAATGCCGAAATCGATGAAACCGATACGGCCATCCGTCAGCACCATGAGGTTGCCAGCATGAAGATCAGCATGAAAGCTGTCGCAGAACATGAGGCTGGCAAACCAGGTATTCATGGCCAGAATGAGGGTGCCGGCAGGATCTTTTGAAT
>CAYGBB010000284.1:0-3191 GCA_964347985.1 uncultured Moraxellaceae bacterium | reverse complement strand
CTGGCTGGCGGCCAGTGCCTGATTGAGGTCGGCGAGAATGTCGTCAATGTGCTCAATGCCGATGCACAGGCGCACCATCTCCTCCTTCACGCCAGCCTTTTCCAGTTCGGCGGGCGACAGCTGGCGATGCGTGGTGGAGGCGGGATGTGTGGCCAGCGAACGTACGTCGCCGATATTCACCAGACGGGTGAACAACTGCAGCGCATCCAGGAATTTCTCGCCAGCGGCACGACCACCCTTCAAGCCGAACGTCAGCAGGCCAGAGCCGCTGCCGCGCACGTATTTCTGCGCGAGCGCATGTTCCGGATGCTCCGGGAGGCCGGCGTAATTCACCCAGCTCACATCGGCATGCTGCTGCAATGCCTCGGCCACTTTCTGCGTATTTTCAATAATGCGATCCATGCGCAATGCCAGCGTTTCAATGCCCTGCAGGATCAGGAAGGAATTGATCGGAGCGATACAGGCACCCATGTTGCGCAACGGCACCACACGCGCCCGACCGATAAAGGCCGCTGCGCCCAGTGCTTCGGTATACACCACGCCATGATAGGACACATCCGGCTCGTTCAGGCGACGGAAGCGTTTGGCATTGGCCTTCCAGTCGAATTTTCCGGAATCGACAATGGCGCCGCCAATGGAGTTGCCATGACCACCGAGATACTTGGTCAGCGACTCCACCACAATATCCGCACCATGCTCGAAGGGGCGGGTGAGATAGGGCGATGCCACCGTGTTGTCGACGATCAACGGCACACCATGATCATGCGCCACCCTGGCCAGCGCTTCGATATCCGCAATATTGCCGAGCGGATTGCCAATCGTTTCGATGTAGACCGCCTTGGTCCTGTCATCGATCAGCGCCGCAAACGTGGCCGGATCACGATAATCCGCAAAGCGCGTTTCAATGCCGAACTGCGGAAAGGTGTGGGCAAACAGATTGTAGGTGCCGCCATACAGCGTGGACGATGCCACGATATTGTCGCCGGCCTCGGCAATGGTCTGGATCGCATAGGTGATGGCGGCCTGGCCCGAGGCCACCACCAGCGCACCGATACCGCCGTGCAGTGCGGCAACGCGTTTTTCCAGCACATCCGTGGTGGGATTCATGATGCGCGTGTAGATATTGCCCGGCACCTTGAGGTCAAACAGGTCGGCGCCATGCTGGGCACTGTCAAAGGCATAGGCAACGGTCTGGTAAATCGGCACCGCCACCGACTTCGTCGTAGGGTCGGGCGTATAGCCGGCATGTACCGCCAGTGTTTCGATTTTCATGTGCTCTCCATTTCATGACCAGGAATGTTTCCGATTCTGGCAGATGCGTTCCCTGCAGAACATGAATCAATGTTCATAAGCTTATGCACAACGCCAGGTCTCGACTTATTTCTTTTCCGGCACCCAACCCTTGGCGCGCTCGTATTCCAGATTATCGAGAAATTTCTCGCGCTGTTCGGCCAGGAATTTCTGGGCCTGCGGATCCATCACACTGAGACGGTTCTCGTTGATGATCATGGTCTGTTCTTTCAGCCACTGCTGCCAGGCTTCTTTCGAGACGGTCTCGAATATCTGCTGCCCGGCAGGTCCCGGAAACGGCGGAAATGCCAGGCCTTCAAGTTCCTGCTTCAGCTTGCGACACATCACCATACGGCTCATGACTTACCTCGTTCGCGAGCAGCCAGCTCGCTCAACAGTTGCTTGATGGGGGCCGGCAAACCCAGTGCCGGCAAATCGTCGAGTGTACACCAGCGCTGTGGCCGTTCATTGACCTGGAGTGGCTCATTGCGCACCAGCACCGGCTGCATGTGCAGGCGATAATGACTGAATACATGATCGCGTTTGTCGAGACACTCCAGCTGCGGCCGTTTTATCGCCCAGTCCGCCTTGAGAATCTGCTTCAGTGTCGCCGTATCGTCGGCAGCGGTTTCCGGGAAGCTCCACAGCCCACCCCAGATGCCGGGTGCCGGGCGCTGCTCCAGCAGCACCTCGCCGCGGGCATTCACAAACATGAGCAGGCTGACCGATTTCTCCGGCTGCACCTTGCTGGCCTTCTTGCCCGGATACGCCGTGGGCTCGCCTTGCCTGAAAGCAGCACAGGCGGGCTGTAACGGACAGAGCAGGCACGCCGGTTTGGTGCGGGTGCAAATGGTTGCCCCCAGATCCATCATGGCCTGATTGAAATGATGCACACGCTGCTGCGGCGTGTGCTGATCCGCCAGTGGCCACAGGATTTTTTCCTGTGCTGCGGCAATTTCCGGTACGGCATGAAACCGTGACAGCACGCGCTTGACGTTGCCATCCAGAATGACGGCGCGCTGCTGCCGGCTCAGTGACAGAATGGCACCCGCCGTGGAACGGCCAATACCAGGCAGCTCGGCAATCCCTTCGACGGTGGCCGGAAATTCCCCGCCATGGTCATGCACCAGCACCTGTGCGGCCTTGTGCAGGTTACGGGCACGGGCGTAGTAACCCAGCCCGGTCCAGAGATGCAGCACGTCATCCTGGGGGGCTGCGGCCAGCGCCTGCACATCCGGAAAACGCTGCATGAAGGTTTCATAATAGGGAATGGCCGTGCTCACCTGCGTCTGTTGCAGCATGATCTCGGATACCCAGACCCGGTACGGCGTGGTGTTCTGCTGCCAGGGCAAATGCTTGCGGCCGTGCTTGTCAAACCAGGCAAGCACGGCCGCAGCAAAATCAAATGACGTCTTTTTTTTCATTAACGCCTGAACAGCTTGTTCAGTCCTTCACCAAGTTTTTCGTTGAGTTTTTCAGCTGCCTTTTTCTTTTCTTCATCTACCCTCTGCTGGGCGGCCGCTTCGGCTTCTTTCTTCTTTTCATCCACCGCCGCTTTTACATCACCACCCTTGATACCCAGCTTTTCCAGCTCCTTGGCCGCCACCGCCTTGGTCACCATGTCGCGCACCGCGCGGGCGTCCAGCTTGCACAATGAGGTCAGCGCACCTTTCAGGCTGCCCTTGCACTTTACCGGCAACGGATACCCGGCATATTTCTCGCCGAGCACGCTCTTGTCGAGCGCCAGATTGAACGTGTAATCAACATCCTGCGTGAGCAGGTTGAAATTGCCGCTACCGGCAATCTTCGCCTTGCGCAAATCGGTATTGATGGCCTTGCTGTTCACCACGCCATTACTGAGCGTGTTCTCGGCCACAAAGCTCGCAATCTCGGTGTCGTTC
>CAYGBB010000283.1:0-3205 GCA_964347985.1 uncultured Moraxellaceae bacterium | reverse complement strand
GGCCTGGCGCTGGCGAGGTTCAAAGCGGGGGCGCTGGTGGTTATCCGGAATATCATCAAAATCGCGTGTGTCAGGATAGGCCGGTGTTGCCGGCGCCGGAGTGCTGCGTGTGACCGGTATCGGCGGCGTATCCAGCACGGCGGCACGCAGGGTCGCCAGTTCCAGCCGGGTAAATTCGGCCAGACGCTGCAGCAGCATTTCGCGATAGAGCCCGTCCGGCAGGGTGGCAACCAGTGGCTTGGCCAGCATGGCGAGCCGGCTGCGACCTTCCTGGCTCTCCGTGTTCAGGCCCTCGCCCAAGTGGCGGAACATGAAGTCGGACAGCGGCTCGGCCTCGTTCTGTACACGGTCCTGAAAACGCGCCGTCCCTTCCTTGCGCACCAGGGAGTCCGGGTCTTCGCCGGTGGGCAGAAACAGGAAGCTGGCACTCTTGCCGTCCTGCATGGCCGGCAGCGCCGATTCCAGTGCGCGCCAGGCGGCCTTGCGACCGGCTTCGTCACCGTCAAAACAGAAACAGATTTCCGGCACCAGCCGGAGCAGGCGTTCCACATGGGTGGTGCTGGTGGCGGTACCCAGTGTGGCGACAGCATTGGTGATGCCGTACTGCGCCAGCGCCACCACATCCATGTAGCCTTCGACCACGATCACGCGCTCAAGCTTGCCGGGTGCCATGCGCGCTTCATACAGGCCATACAGCTCCTGGCCCTTGTGAAACACGGGGGATTCCGGTGAATTCAGGTATTTCGGTTTTTCATCAGTCAGCACGCGGCCGCCAAAGGCAATGACACGGCCCCGGAAATCCCGGATCGGAAAAATGACACGATCACGCAGAGCATCGTAAATGCGATTGCTTTGTTCGTTGCGAACCACGAGGCCGGTGCTCAGCAGGTTCTTTTTCGATTCGTCGCTGCTGCCCAGTGCGGTGAGCAGGTTATCCCAGCCGGGAGGGGCGTAACCGAGGCGATACAGTTTGGCGATGGCGCCCGTGAGGCCGCGTTTCTTGAAGTAGCTGACGGCCTTGTCGCGCTCACGGTGTGTGCGCAGTTGCTGCTCGAAATACTTGGCAGCTTCTTCCAGCTGGTCGTAGAGCGGCTGCTGGGATTCGCGTGGCGGCGCGTCCGGGTCGCGGGTATCGGGGACATCAAGACCGACGCGTCCGGCGAGTTCGTTGAGCGTGTCGAGAAAACTCTTGCGCTCGAAATCCATCAGGAAACTGACGGCGTTGCCGGAGGCACCACAACCGAAGCAGTAATAAAACTGCTTCTCGCGGCTGACCGTGAATGAAGGGGTTTTTTCGCGATGAAACGGGCAGCAGGCGCTGTAGTTCTTGCCGGCTTTCTTGAGCTTTACCCGCGAATCAATGAGATCGACGATGTCCGTGCGAAGCAGGACATCGTCAATAAAGGATTCGGGGATGCGCCCGTAAGCGGCCATTGCGGTGCAGCCTTAGCAGTTGAGTGGGCAGTGTATGTCAGGCCGGAGCATTCAGCCCAGACGTGCCTTCACTTTCTGCGAGACGGCACCGGTATCGGCGCGGCCGGCCAGCTTCGGTCGCAGTTCGTTCATCACCTTGCCCATGTCGCGGGCGGTGGTGGCACCGGTCGTGGCAAGTGCTTCGGCGATGAGGCTGTCGATTTCGGCGTCGGACAGCTGGGCGGGCAGGAAGGATTGCAGCACCACGATTTCGGCGGCTTCCTTGGCGGCCAGCTCGGGGCGGCCACCCTGCTCGAAGGCAGTGACGGATTCGCGGCGTTGTTTGATCATCTTTTCCAGGGTGGCCAGTACGCGGGCATCATCCAGCTCGATGCGCTCGTCCACTTCAATCTGCTTGATGGCGGCGGTCGCCATGCGGATCACCCCGAGGCGGTCCTTGTCCTGGGCGCGCATGGCGTCCTTCATGGCATTCGTCAGTGCAGTTTTGAGTTCGGACATGGCCAGGCATCCTTGGGCAGGTAACAGATAAAAGCAAAAAGCGGCGACATCACAAGGATGTGCCGCTTTCGGGCTTCAGCCTCGCGCTACGGGAGCGCAAGGCCGAGGTGCTGCGAACCGACCTGTATCAGTACAGGCGGGTCGTCTTCATGTTTTCGCGAGCAACCTTCTTCGCGTGGCGCTTCACGGCAGCAGCGGCCTTGCGCTTGCGTTCCTGAGTCGGCTTTTCGTAGAACTCGCGCTTGCGGACATCAGCCAGAACACCGGCCTTTTCGCAGGAGCGCTTGAAGCGGCGCAGAGCAACGTCAAACGGCTCGCCTTCTTTGACTTTCACTGACGGCATGCAACTCACCTTAAAATTTATGCTGTTAGGGCCCGGACGGGATCGGGTCCCCGGACAAGGGCGCTGATTCTAGCCACTCTGGACCCGTCTGCCAAGTCCTGTCTGGCCCTCTTTCGTCGCGACCGCTAGGATAGCGCCCCTGAACAGGCCAAAAGCGGCCGGGAGCGAGGCAAACATGCGTATTCTGGGGCTGCCATGCGGATTCTAGGCATAGAAACCTCCTGTGACGAGACCGGTGTGGCTGTCTATGACAGTGACCGGGGGCTGCTGGCCCATTGTCTCTACAGCCAGATCGACCTTCATGCCGATTACGGCGGGGTCGTGCCGGAGCTGGCCTCGCGCGACCATGTCCGCAAGATCATCCCCTTGTTGCGTGAGCTGCTGGCCGAGGCGGGCAGCAGCCTTGAAGACCTTGATGGCGTTGCCTACACCGCTGGCCCGGGGCTGGCCGGGGCATTGATGGTCGGCGCGGTGTTCGGCCGTACGCTGGCCTGGTCGCTGGGTATTCCGGCTGTCGGGGTGCACCACATGGAGGGGCATCTGCTGGCGCCGATGCTGGAGGAGAATCCGCCGGCGTTCCCGTTCGTCGCCCTGCTGGTGTCGGGCGGCCACACGCAGCTCATGCGGGTGGATGGAATTGGTCGTTACGCGTTGCTGGGCGAGTCCATTGATGATGCGGCGGGTGAGGCGTTCGACAAGGTCGCCAAGATGATGCGTCTGGATTATCCCGGTGGTCCGGCAGTGTCACGGCTGGCGGAGCAGGGCGATGACAGCCGTTTCGAGTTTCCGCGCCCCATGCTGGACCGGCCCGGGCTGGATTTTTCGTTCAGTGGCCTGAAGACGGCGGTGCTGAATGCACTCAATAACACGGCGGATTATCCGCAGAAGCATGCCGATATCGCGGCCAGTTTTCAGGCTGCTGCCGTGGAC
>CAYGBB010000282.1:0-3216 GCA_964347985.1 uncultured Moraxellaceae bacterium | reverse complement strand
TGCACATGCACGAGCTGTCCAAGGGTTACTTCGGCGACCAGGGCATGCTGGCCTACGTTGCTGGCGTACAGCGCAAGGAAATCCGTGAAGGCGTTTCCTGCGTCAAGCACCAGGCCATGGCCGGTTCCGACATCGGTGATGACCACAAGGAAATGTTCTCTGGCGACAACGCCCTCAAGGCCGGTGACGCTTCGAAGAACACCATGAACCAGTTCGGCGGTTAATCGCTAACCGGCTTCAGAAAAACCCGCGCGCAAGCGCGGGTTTTTTTATGGGTATCCATCAGCCCTGATTGCCTGGCAGATACAGAAAAAACCGCTGAACACTCGCCACCGATTTGGGCATCAGGCATGCTTGCCACATGAAAACGCTTGATACCCTGAACTTCGACAACCGCTTTGCCCGCTTGCCGGAAAAGCTGTTTTCCCGTGTCACTCCCCGCGGCTTTGCCCGGCCCCATCTGGTTGCCTTTAATCCGGATGTTGCCACCTTGCTCGACCTTGATCCTGCTGAAGCCCAAAAGCCGGAATTCCGTGCATTTTTTGGTGGCCAGAAAGTCCTGCCTGGCAGCGAACCGCTGGCCATGAAATACACCGGCCACCAGTTCGGCATCTACAATCCGGAACTGGGTGATGGTCGCGGCATGCTGCTGGGTCAGGTCAGGAACAGCAAAGGCGAAACATGGGACCTGCATCTCAAGGGAGCCGGGCAAACACCCTATTCCCGTTTTGGTGATGGCCGTGCGGTATTGCGCTCCAGCATCCGCGAATATCTGGGCTCCGAGGCCATGCACCATCTCGGCATCCCCAGTACGCGAGCCCTCTGCATAATCGGCTCGGATGAACCGGTGCAGCGTGAAAAAACCGAGCATGGCGCCATGCTGTTGCGTGTAGCCGACACGCATATCCGTTTCGGTCACTTTGAATGGCTACATCACTCCAGTCAGCCCGAGCTGCTGCAAACACTCGCTGATCACGTCATTGCCAGTCACTACCCGGAGTGCCGTGACGATACCCAACCCTATGCCCGTTTTTTTGATGAAGTCGTCACGCGTACGGCCCGCCTGATGGCGCAATGGCAACTCGTCGGCTTTGCGCATGGCGTGATGAATACCGACAACTTTTCCATTACCGGCGCCACTTTCGACTATGGCCCGTTTGGATTCCTGGATGCCTATGAGCCTGGCTACATCTGCAACCACTCCGACCATAATGGTCGCTATGCATGGAACCAGCAGCCCTCAGTAGGCCTGTGGAACCTGAACGCCCTCGCCCATGGCCTCTCCGGCCTGATTGAACATGATGCACTGGTCGCCAGCCTGCAATCCTATGAACGCACACTGCTGGCGCACTACGGGGCCGGCTTGCGCGCCAAACTGGGTCTGCAGGAAGAGCGTCCGGAAGACCGCGATCTTGGCATCAGCTTTCTGGACCTGCTGATGAAAAACGGCGCAGATTACACGAGCAGCTTTCGCGCCCTGGCAACCATAAAGACCACCGGAGAAATGCCGGCATTACGGGATGATTTTGTTGATCGCGAGGCCTTTGATGCCTGGCTTTTGCGCTATCAGGCACGACTGCACGCCGAAAACAGTGACGATGCGGCACGTCGCATCCGCATGAATGCCGTCAATCCCAAATACATCCTGCGCAACTATCTTGCCCAGATCGCCATCGACAAGGCCGACAACGGGGATTACAGCGAGATCGACAAACTCTATCGCCTGTTGCAGCGTCCGTTTGACGAACAGCCGGAAAACGAAAACTACGCCAGTCTGCCACCTGACTGGGGGCGTCACATGGAAATCAGCTGCTCATCCTGAAGGCCGCCCCATAAACCACCAGACATAAAAAAAGCGGCAATACGCCGCATTTTTTATGTCTCTGTTTTTTGCAGGAGACCCACCTGAACAGGGCCACTCCAGGTCATCTCGAAGGCCTCAGCCCTCGATGACAAAACCATGGAAGTAGGTGCAAAAATCAATGAGTTCCTGTCCCTTCAAGCCAGGAACCAGGCGACGGTTAGCCGAGACAGCTCCCTTGCGCATGGCGGCACCACCAACTTCTGTCAGCTTGCGTCCGATAAACCCCAGCTTGAGGGGTTTGATGGAGTCTTCATAAAAAACCTGATGGGCCATTTCCGAGAAAGCCTCCATGCAGGCAAGCAACTCGTCAGGGTCCCTTTCGCCGTTCATGCCCCTCTCCAATACCCGCTTGAACCTGACATGAAAATCGGGCGGCATGACAAAGGCGATGTAATCCTTCTCTACCCCATCACGCATCAGCGTCAGCCGACGCTCACTGATCACAGAGGACAAAGGACGCAACTCATCATTGCTCATCTTGCTGATCAACTGCTTGATCAGGCCATGAACGGTGGTCTTGATGAGGCCGGCAAAGCTTTCGATCACACTGGCACTGGAGTGCGGCGTCTCGGAACCACGCACCAGATTGAGCAGCAGCATGTCCACGACTTCGTCGGCAAACAGCTGAGCCACACGGATAAAAAGGGTGCTCTGGGACTCCTTGGACCCTTGCTCGAAGTTTTCCAGCAAGGTAAGGCTGGAATCACGCAAGGCATCCGAAGAAGGAAAGGCGAAATAGCAGGTCATGACAGGCCCTCTACAAACAAGGGCGCCATGATTAAAGGTAACGGCCGACTTGTAAAGGGCCGGCGAGTCATCCTCACCGGCTAACAGGGCCAATTACTCACATTGCGGGGGGTAATCAGACCTCGCTGATCATTCCGGAGAAGAAATCCGCGAAAATCTCCAGCTCTTTCTGGTCCAGGGACGGGATCAGCTTGTTAAGAGCGGCGTGAACGCCCTTGTTGATGGTTCCCCGCCCCAGTTCAGCCGCTTTGCGCTTGATAAAGCCAAGGTCCATAGGGCTGGTGAAGTCGTCCAGGTAGCGAGCCACCGCGACGTCCGCAAAACGCTGCATGAGCTCATTGAGGGCGGCACGCTGCTCATTGCCCTGGCCAGCCCTGATGCCGGCAAAAACCGCTGCAAACGTAGCTGCAATATCGGCAGGCATTTCAAAGCCGAAACGCACTTCATTGTTCACAACAACACGTCGCTGGCGCAGGAACACCGCCATTGTTGCCACCGTCGCATTGTCATGCTTGCCCAGCAGCTGCTTGATCAGCATATGGGTGGTGCCCTTCAGCAAGCCCAGCAGGGTATGCAGGATGCCCACACTCTCCCCACCGCTGAAT
>CAYGBB010000281.1:0-3235 GCA_964347985.1 uncultured Moraxellaceae bacterium | reverse complement strand
TTGCCAACCTGCTGGTCATGGTCATCATTGGTGGCTACGAGACCTTTGTCAGCCGCTTGCATCTGGATAATCACCCGGATCAGCCGGACTGGCTGGACCACATTGATGCAGGGGTACTCAAGGTCAAGCTGGGGGTTGCGCTGATCAGTATTTCCTCCATCCACCTGCTGCGCAGCTTCATCAATACCAGCAACCTTTCCGAGCATACCCTGCGCTGGGAAATCACCATTCATGTGGTACTGGTGCTGTCGGCGCTGGTGCTGATGCTGACCGACTGGATGCTGACCAAGAAAATGGCGCAGGCGCATCCTCCCGCAATTGTGCGTCCGGATCACTGAGCCGAACCGGTTGTTGCCGCTGGCCTTGCCGGACTCGTTGTCAGGCCAGCGGTTTCACATCCTGCCAGTGCTGCCGTTCAAGCTGTTCAGCCAGTGTTGCGGCCAGACGCCCGGATTCTCCCAGTACCCGACGCCAGGCCGCTCTGCGTTGCCTGTCGTCCATTTTCACAAAGTCATGCCGATCCGGAATCCGGGCATTGGGCAGGCTGGCAATGAACTCCTGTGAGGGTGTCACCAACAAGACATTGTCGAGGCTGAGCGGCCGTGGCCGGCGCCACGGCAACATCTTGTCAAACCAGCCCGGTACCAGTCGCGGCGAAAAATGCAGGTAGAGCACCAGCCCCTTGTCATAGGGAAGCGGGGTGTCGAAATGGTAGTCAATAATGCCACCGTCGACGCATGCCCCTCCCGTGGTACCCGGGATGTCGTGAACCGCCTGCATGAGCAAGGGAATGGAGGCTGTCGCCATCAGTGCGGCACGCAGGTTGGAGCGATCCAGGGGGACGTTTTCCTGCGCAAAGAGTGTTTCCTGAAAAGGCAGGCGGCTACCGGCCGGGGCAAACAGGATGCGCTCGAAAAAGTGTCGTAGCTGGGGGCGGCCCAGGATATTCATCAGTGCGGATGCCCCGAGCTGCCATTTGCCGGGTTCCCCATGGCGATCCAGCATCGCGGGGCGGCAGCGGTTGGCTATCGTGTGCAGTCGGCGCGCGGGCGCATTCACAATGGCATCAAGCTGGTTCCCCAGAATGGCATCAAGGATTTTTTCACATTCCTGGCTGATCTCGGCCGATGTGGGTTTGGCACTGTAGTACTGATCAAAATACGCCGATTCAAAGCGGTCAAAGGCTGCGAGCGGATCGGGCTGGGCGTAGCAGGCAAAACGCCAACTGCCGATCGATGTGCCGAGCAGATCCAGGTCAACTGCGGCATCTGCCGCCAGTCGTGGTGCCAGAAACCGGTCCAGCTGATTCAGTACCAGCCACTTGGGTCCGCCGGATGCGCCCAGCATGGCACGGATATCTGCCAGTTGCAGTCCATGCTGCTCCAGGTGTTGGCGGGCCTTGGGGCCGGCGGCGATATGGAGAGATGATTTCATGTGCAGAGCTGGTCTTGCCAGTGCCCGGAATCGAAGCCACACAGCAGCTGCGAGCCGGTATCCAGAACCGGTCGCTTGATCAGCGACGTTTGCTCCTGCATGAGCAGAAGTGCCTTTTCACGATTGATGCCGGCCTGTGTTTCTGCATCCAGCTTGCGCCATGTGGTACCCCGACGATTCAGCAGGGTCTCCCAGCCCAGCGATTTTTCCCATTGCTCCAGTGTGCCGGCATCAATGCCGGACTTCTTGTAGTCGTGAAAGGAGTAGGCAATGCCGTTGGCGTCCAGCCAGGCAAACGCCTTTTTCATGGTGTCGCAGTTTTTGATGCCGTAGAGTTTCAACATGATACAAGGTGGTCATCTGTGGGTTTCAGTGTCCCCGACTGGGCCTGATGCGGTAAGCCGTGAGGTGCTGCAGTCGGGTTGAAAGGTGGTGCTGTTCATGTGTCGATGGGGCTGCATGCCCAGTGTAAGCTATTCACTTTGGCCGCGGCAGCGCCTCTAGCCGTTTTCACACAGGGCCCCCAGCCGCTTTCACACAGGAGTTTCCATGCGCGCAGTCATGTTCGACCGGTATGGTGATGAGTCCGTTCTCTCAGTTCGTGACATCGCCATACCGGTTCCTGGCCCTCATGAAGTGCAGGTGAAGGTACTGGTGGCCAGTCTGAATCCGGTGGATTTCAAGTTGCGTGGCGGCATGTTGAAGCTGTTTCGCCGGCCACGACTGCCTGCGATTACGGGCAAGGATTTTGCTGGGGAGATCACCGCGCTGGGTTCGGATGTGAAGGGCTTTGTGGTGGGGCAGCGGGTGTTCGGGTCGGTCAGTACGATGCAGGGAAATGGTGCCTGTGCCGAGGTAGTGGTGACCGATGCCGACACCATTGCAGCGATCCCGGCCAGTATCAGTGATGCCGTGGCGGCCTGTTTGCCGGTGGCATCGGGAACCGCCCTGCAGGCGCTTGTGACCATCGCGCAATTGCGTCAGGGGCAATCGGTATTGATTACCGGGGCCTCTGGCGGGGTGGGCTCCAGCGGTGTGCAGATTGCACGTTCAGTGGGAGCACACATCACGGGAGTGTGCAGCATGGTTAATGTGGATTATGTGCGAAGTATCGGCGCTGACGAAGTGCTTGATTACCGGACGACGGACTGGCGCCGCCCAGGCAAGATTTATGATGTGATTTTTGATGCGGCGGGTGTATCGGGCTTTGGGGAAGCACGGCGGTATCTGGCACCGACAGGCTATTACATCAATACGTTTCCCGGACTGGGCATGTTTCTCACCAGCAAACTGGTAACCCTGTTTTCAGGACAGCACAGTGTGCCGTTCATGCTGAAAAATACGGTGGCCTCCTTGCAGGCGCTGGCGCGACTGGCGGAGCAGGGCGTGTTACAACCCCGTATTGCCGAAACTGTCGGTATGGAGGGTGTGGCTGACGCGCAGCGTCGGATGCAGGAGGGCAGTGTGCACGGAAAGGTTTGCGTAAGGGTTGGTGCAGATGTGCGCTCTGCAAGTAAGTGACTCTGGAACAGGCCGTTTTAATTGACGCCGAACTCCTGGGCTGTCCGGAACCGGAAGTGCCCCGAAGCTTCTTCATTTCTCAGGAACTGGGCTTCCGCCTCACCGAACAACCGGTTTTGCAGTGACGTGATCTGCTGTTCAAGTTCAATGCCCTGATATTGAGCTTCAAGACGTGAACGCTCATTCATGTACGTGCTGCCAATGCCGCGCGAGTTATCCCGTTCGGTATCCAGTTGATCCCAGCGCTGTATGGCCGGCGCATCCAGCCCCATCTCCTTGC
>CAYGBB010000280.1:0-3236 GCA_964347985.1 uncultured Moraxellaceae bacterium | reverse complement strand
TTCCTGACGGCAGCGATTTCCGATCCCAAGGTGCTGGCACAAACCGCCAAGCTGATTGGTGATCCTGCTGCTGCCATGACCACGAGTGAGCTGGGTCAGCGCTTTCTTGAGCCTGGCCTGTACATGAAGGATCCGCTCGACCAGATCTCCCTCGGGTTTGCGCTGGTGCTGGGTACGGCCGGGCTTCCCCACATCCTGATGCGCTTTTTCACTGTGCCAACGGCACAGGCCGCTCGCAAGTCCGTGATCTGGGCCATGGGCATTATCGGTGGGTTCTATGTGCTGACACTGTTCCTCGGCCTGGGTGCTGCAATCAATGTGGGTGCACCTGACATTGCTGCTGTCGACAAGGGCGGCAACATGGCGGCGCCATTGCTGGCCCAGTATCTGGGTGGTGGTGCAGATTCGATGCTGGGTAACCTGTTCCTGGCGTTTGTTGCTGCCGTAGCCTTTGCCACCATCGTGGCCGTGGTTGCCGGTCTGGTACTGGCATCTGCCAGTGCCATGGCACATGACATCTATGTGGGTGTGATTCGCGAAGATCATGTGACACCGGAAGAGCAGGTGAAGGCCGCACGTATTGCCACCGTGGTGGTGGGTGCCATTGCCATTGCCATCGGTATTGCCGCCAAGGGGCAGAATGTGGCGCATCTGGTGGGCCTGGCGTTCGCCGTGGCAGCCAGCGCCAACCTGCCCTGCATCGTGCTTACCCTGTACTGGCGCAAGTGCAACACCGGCGGGATCATTGCGGGCATGGTGGTGGGGACCTTTACTGCCATCATCATGGTGCTGGTATCGCCCAACATGACCTACCCGTTGAAAGTGAAAGCAGAGGCAGAGAAGTCAATTGCTGCAGCCCCGGCCAAGCGGGCCGAGCTTGATCTCAAACTGGCAGGCCTCACGGTGCCCGCCGAGCAGGCCAAGGTTCAGAACGCGATTGCCAAGCTCGACCGGGATGTGAAAAAGGCTGAGGATGACCTTGTGAAAAATGCTGGCAAGACGACTTCGATGGTGGGACTCACCGAACCGCTGATCAAGCTCAAGAATCCCGGCATCATTTCGATTCCACTGGGCTTCCTGGCGGTGTTCCTGGGCTCGCTGTTGTGGCGAGGCGATGACCGTTCCCTGCGTCTGTGGAAAGAGCTGTATGTCCGTCAGAACACGGGTATCGGTGCAGGCAAGGCCAGTCACTAGCCCCTGCAGCAATCATGAAAAGGTCGCCTTCGGGCGGCCTTTTTTATGGGGCTGTCATGGCTGGTTGCAAAGATGTTAACGGCAGCCATATCAAGGTGGTTGTCATCGGGCGGGGTCTGCCGCATTCTTGCCTTCGCACATGTGACAGGTCAGTCACACGGAAAAAACAATACGGCAGGAGGACATGCCATGAGTTCCATTGATTCCATTCTTGTCGAAACCCGCGTGTTTCCGCCCAGCGATACATTTCGTGAGCGGGCTGTTGTGTCCGGGATGGACGCCTATCGTGCCCTGTGTGCAGAGGCAGAGTCCGACTATGAAGGGTTCTGGGCGCGTCAGGCGCGCGAGCAGCTCAGCTGGCATCGTCCCTTCACGCAAACGCTTGATGAGAGCAATGCGCCATTTTACCGCTGGTTCCATGATGGCCAGCTCAATGTTTCGTACAACTGTATTGATCGTCACCTGCCGCTGCTGGCACACAAGATTGCACTCATTTTCGAATCCGATAACGGCACTGTGCGTCGTGTGACCTATGCCGAGTTGTCGCGCATGGTGGGTCAGTTTGCCAATGGACTGAAGTCACTGGGGGTGAACAAGGGTGATCGTGTCATCGTCTATATGCCGATGAGCATCGAGGCGGTGGTGGCCATGCAGGCCTGCGCACGAATTGGTGCGATTCACTCGGTTGTCTTTGGCGGCTTCTCCGCCAAGAGCATCAATGAGCGCATTATCGATGCAGGTGCCAAGCTGGTAATTACCGCCAATGCCGGTATCCGGGGTGGCAAGGTTGTTCCGCTCAAGACCACTACCGATGAAGCCATTGCGCTGGGTGGCTGCGATTCGCTGGAACGGGTGGTCGTTTATCAGCGTGCAGCAGAGCAGGATGCACCCGTTTCCTGGCAGAAGGGCCGCGACATCTGGTGGCACGAGCTGGTGAAGGGCAAGCCGGAGTATTGTGAGCCGACATGGGTCGGTGCAGACGATCCTCTTTTCATTCTTTACACATCCGGTTCTACCGGAAAGCCGAAGGGCGTGCAGCATTCGAGTGCCGGGTATCTGCTTGGCGCCATCAACTCCATGCGCTGGGTGTTTGATTTCAAGCCGGATGACATCTTCTGGTGCACGGCCGATGTGGGCTGGATTACCGGCCACAGTTATGTGGCTTATGGTCCGCTGGCGCTGGGTGGTACCCAGGTGATTTTTGAAGGCGTACCCACCTATCCGGATGCCGGACGTTTCTGGCAGATGATCGAGCGCCATCGTGTCACCACGTTCTATACGGCACCTACGGCAATTCGTTCCCTGATCAAGCTGGGGGGTGATTTGCCTGCACAGTTTGATCTGTCGTCACTGCGCCTTCTGGGGACAGTGGGTGAGCCGATCAATCCGGAAGCATGGATGTGGTATCACGAACAGGTGGGCGGTGGTCGTTGCCCGATTGTGGATACCTGGTGGCAGACCGAAACCGGCTCGCACATGATTGCGCCGCTGCCGGGGGCTGTGCCCACGAAGCCGGGCTCCTGCACGCTGCCGCTGCCCGGCATCATGGCAGACATTGTGGATGAGGCCGGGATGCCGGTGGAAAACGGTGGCGGCTTTCTGGTGATCAAGCGTCCCTTCCCGTCACAGGTGCGCACGCTGTGGGGAGATCCCGATCGTTTTGTGAAGTCGTATTTTCCTGACGAGTACCAGGGTCGCTATTACCTTGCAGGTGACTCTGCGCACCGTGATGCCGATGGTTATTTCTGGATCATGGGGCGCATTGATGATGTGCTGAATGTTTCCGGGCATCGTCTGGGGACCATGGAAATCGAATCTGCACTGGTGGCCAATCCGCAAGTGGCAGAGGCTGCGGTTGTCGGCCGTCCTGATGCACTCAAGGGTGAGGCAATCGTGGCCTTTGTGGTACTGAAGGGCGCGCGGCCGACCGGTGACGAGAAAAAGCGGATTGTGGCCGAGTTGCGAGATTGGGTGGCCAACCAGATTGGTGCCATTGCCAAACCGGAGGACATCCGCTTTGGTGATAACCTGCCCAAGACGCG
>CAYGBB010000279.1:0-3241 GCA_964347985.1 uncultured Moraxellaceae bacterium | reverse complement strand
GTAGCCGTGTTCTTCCTGACCTCCACGATTTTCATGGTCGTCGCGCAGATGTCACGCACCCGGAACGTGAAAATCGAAAGCCCGACTGTGGCCGTTCCCGCCATGATCCGCGCCTGCGGCCCCATCATCCCCTACGCCATCGTGGTGCTGGTGGTGGTGGTGGCGTACCGTTATCTGCTGGACACCAAGCTGGATGAATTCACTGCCCCCATCATCATGCCCATCATCATGCTGGTGCTGGTGATCTATGACCGCATGGTGCGCCGTACCGACATGGAAGCAGCGGCTGGCACGGACCACGCCCAGGCTCCCGTTGCCGGCGTCGGTTTTAAAGGCCTGGAATATTCCGTGCGTTTTGCCACCAACGAAACCATCAGCCATATCGGCGCGCTGATTCTGCTGATGGCGCTGTCACTCAGCATGGGTGGCATGGTGGAACGCTCCGGCATCATGGAGGCCTTCCCGCACACCTTCCCGAATATCTGGATTGCCATGACGGTATTCATGGGCATTCTGGTCTTTCTGGGCATGGTCATGGATCCGTTTGGTGCCGTCATCCTGGTATCGGCCACCCTCGCTCCCATTGCCTATGCCAATGGCATCAATCCGGTGCACTTCTGGATGCTGGTGCTGGTGGCTTTCGAGCTCGGTTATCTCACCCCGCCCGTTGCGCTCAATCAGCTGCTGCTGCGTCAGGTGGTGAGCGAGGAGGAAGTTGACCTCGCGACAGAGGAAGTCCGGCATCTGGGCTTCTACCGTCGTTATGAGCGCTGGATCCTGCCGGTGCTCGTGATGGCCGTTGGCCTGCTCGTCGTGGCCTACGGCCCGCTGATTGCAAAAATGATGTCGTGAACCTTGCAGCTCGGAGCAGACTCCCTCAAGGCGAACTCAGCCTGACGGCTTGCGCCCTGGGATGAAAAAGGCCGGTGGAAATCATTTTCCACCGGCCTTTTTCATCCTGGCTCGTCTCCAGCGCAAGAAAAAATGGTCATATTGTGAGCAACCGATCCGGGAAGACGACTGTTTTCAAGCAGATTTTCCGGTACTCTTGCCCGCCTCTGCCCAGGCTGCCCGCCTGATGGAGGCTAGCGGCGGTTGAACACACACCGTCATTTACATAGAAAAAAACGGTCGCCAAAAGGCGCCGTAAAACAACAACCGGGTATTTCAACATGAGCCAACATGGCAATCCCACGGGGAAGGCTGCCCCGCAGTTCCTGGGCCGCACCCCCACCGAATGGCTGCTCAGCCTGCCAGTCTTCTCACTGCTGCTGCTGACGCTGGTTATCGGCACCGGAGAAATGTTCCATGGCCAGTTGCTGCGCATGGGCGAAACCCTGTTCGGCGACACCAAATCCGGCGTGCAGTATTTCATGCTGCGTGCCGATCCCGTGCTCCCCGACTGCAACCCCAATCCCGACATTGATGCAGCCGTCAAAGCCAAAATGAGCGCGGCACCAGCCAGCGCAGATGCCATTGACGCCCTGTTTGCCAATGACATACAGGATCCGGAAGCGATCCGGACTTCCCTGCAAAAAAGCGCTGTGCTCTGCCAGGAAAAGCAGGTGATGTATAAAAACATCACGTCGCACCTGACGCCGACACTCAAGGCTTACCGTGCAGTGGAAACGTCTTTCTTCGGGATTTTCCATTTCGGCATGGATAACCGTTCGCTGGTGTTGCTGCTGATGGTGCTGCTGGCGTCCATCAACACCACCCTGGGTGAGCACCATATTGCCCTGCGTCCGCCAAAAACCCGCCTGGACTTCCGCATTTATGCCTTCATGCTGACGCTGGCCAATGCCGTGCTGACGTTCTCGTCCGTGCAATACCTCATGATGGAACACGCCTCGGGTATCGCCCTCGACAAACCCTGGCTGTATTACGTGTGGATAGGCATGTTCAGTGCGCTCACCCTGATCAGCGTGAAACAACTGATTTTCATGCCAAAGCGCGCCGTTGCCGGCGGCAGCATTGGCCTGGCCCTGCTATCCATTCCGCTCTATGCCTGGATGTCATTGATCGGCGGCTTTTATTTCATTTCGCACGGACACTATTCTGCGCAAGCCATTTACCTGAACCAGATGGTGGAGCTGTCCGGCATTTTCCTGAACCTTGCGCTGTTTATCTGGGCCGGCATGCTGCTCAAGCAAACACAGGTGGTTGATCGTTTCCTGGACATTCTGCGGCCCTGGAAATTCTCGCCGGAAATGCTCACCTATTTCATTTTGCTGGGCGCCGCCCTGCCCACGGCCTACACCGGGGCGTCCGGCATTTTCGTGATTGCCGCCGGCGCGCTGATTTATAACGAAGTGCGCCATGCCGGTGGCACGCGCCAGTTTGCACTCGCCGCCTCAGCCATGTCCGGCTCACTGGGTGTGGTACTGCGTCCCTGCCTGCTCATTGTGCTGATTGCTGCACTCAACAAGCAGGTACGCACGGTTGATCTGTATCACTGGGGCATCTGGGTATTTTTCCTGACTTCCACACTCTTTCTCATCCTCGCGCAAATGTCGCGCACCAAGAATGTAAAGATCGAAAGCCCGAGCGTGGCCATTCCCGGCATGCTGCGTGCACTCGGCCCGGTGCTGCCCTATGCCATCATTACCATCGTGATCGTCCTGGGCTATCGCTACCTGCTGGATACCAAGCTTGATGAATTCACTGCGCCGGTGATCATGCCGGTGATCATGATCATTCTGGTGATCTTTGACCGACTGCGCCGCGACACCAAACCGGCCCCCCTCACGGAAGTGGCCGGGGATGAAGTCTTTGAAACACCACAGCCCGGTTTGGCGGCCGTGGAAAAATCCGTACGGTTTGCCACCAACGAAACCATCGGCCATATCGGTGCGCTCATCCTGCTGATGGCACTGTCGCTCAGCATGGGGGGCGTGGTGGAGCGCTCCGGCATCATGGAACACTTCCCGCACTCCTTCACGAATGTCTGGATTGCCATGACCTTCCTGATGGTCTCCAAGGTCGTCCTCGGCATGATCATGGATCCGTTCGGTGCCGTGATTCTGGTGTCGGCTACGCTGGCTCCGATTGCCTACAACAGCGGCATCGACCCCGTGCACTTCTGGATGATGGTGCTGGTGGCTTTCGAGCTGGGTTACCTGATGCCGCCCGTTGCCCTGAACCAGCTGCTGCTGCGTCAGGTGGTGAGCGAAAAGGAAATCGATATTGCCGCAGAGGAAGTGCGCCATCTCGGCTTCTACCGTCGTTATGAGCGCTGGAT
>CAYGBB010000278.1:0-3273 GCA_964347985.1 uncultured Moraxellaceae bacterium | reverse complement strand
GCTTACATGGCGGGGCTTTTTGATCGGGAGTTCAAGCATGAGTTTCAACAACAATCTGATGCGCGTTATCGGCAAGTTTGATTTCCTGCCTCCCAGTCTGCGCAGTACGGTGATTTCCAAGATTTTTGGGCGCGTGGTGCCATTGGTGGGGACAGCAGGTTTGCGTTACGAGGAGCTGACTCCGGAGCGTGTGGTGGTCAGTATCCGCAATCGTCGTCCGGTCCAGAACCACATCAACGGGGTGCATGCCGCTGCCATGGCACTGCTGGCCGAGACGGCCACGGGATTTGTCGTGGGCATGAACCTGCCGGATGACAAGCTGCCGCTGATCAAGACCCTGAAGGTGGATTACCTGAAGCGTACGCAGGGCGACATGCGTGCCGTTGCCACGCTGACGCCAGAACAGGTCAATCTGGTGCGGACCACGCCCAAGGGCGAGGTACTGGTGCCGGTGGTGGTCACGGACGAGTCCGGTCAGGAGCCGATCCGTTGCGAAATGCTCTGGGCCTGGGTGCCCAAGAAATAAGAAGCGATGCGATAAAAAAGCCGGCGAAAGCCGGCTTTTTTATCGCCGGACTTCAATAGTGCGGCGGGCGTTCCTGCTCGTTGCTGCCGGCGATCTCGGAGGGGCTGAGTGACTTGAGCTGGTCGTAGAGCATGCGGATTTCGCGCTGCATCAGGTCAATCTGGCGCTGCTGGCTTGCCACGATGTCATTAAGGCTTTCCAGCAGGTCATCCTGGAAGGCCGCCCGGGTTTCCAGGTCAGTCAGCCGTGATTCCATCATATTTACTGCCAGTTAGGTTCAGGGTCAGGAATTGTAGACGGCCTGCCGCCTGGCGGCATCCTTTCTCTGCCTCAAGCCTGTTATCCTGCGCGCCGTCTATTCCTGCATGCCCTCTTTTTCCTGGTAGTAATCATGAGTTTGCTGACCCTGCGCGATGTATCCCTGAGCTTTGGCAGTGCGCCCTTGCTTGATCATGTGAATTTCAGTCTCGATCGTGGCGAGCGGGTGTGCGTGGTCGGGCGCAATGGCGAGGGCAAGTCGACCCTGCTCAAGGTGGTGGAGGGCATCCACCTGCCGGACAGCGGTGAAGTGGTGCGTCAGGGCGGCCTCGTGCTGGCCAGTTTGCCGCAGGAAGTGCCAGTAACGCTGACCGGGTCCGTATTTGACGTGGTGGCAGACGGACTGGGTGAAACGGCTTCGCTGCTCTCCCGCTACCATGCCCTGAGCGATCGCTATGCCCATGGCGACGAATCGGTGCTGGACGAGCTGTCACGCACCCAGGAGGCCATGGAGGCGGCAGGCGGCTGGAAGCTGAGTTGTAAGGTGGAGCAGGTGCTGTCGCGCCTGCAGCTGGATGGTGAGGCCGACTTTGCCAGCCTGTCCGGTGGGCGCAAGCGCCGTGTGCTGCTGGCGCGTTCGCTGGTGAACGAGCCGGATATCCTGTTGCTGGACGAACCCACCAACCATCTCGATATCGAGTCGATTACCTGGATGGAAACGTTCTTCAAGGACTATCCGGGCACCTTGCTGTTCATCACCCATGACCGCAGTTTTTTGCAGAATATTGCCACCCGCATCATCGAGATTGATCGGGGCCAGTTGCGTGATTTTCCCTGCACCTATAACGAGTATCTGGAGCGCAAGCAGCAGTTGCTGGACGCCGAGGCGCAGGCCAATGTGCTCTTTGACAAGAAACTGGCGCAGGAAGAGGTCTGGATCCGGCAGGGCATCAAGGCGCGTCGCACCCGTAATGAAGGCCGTGTGCGGGCACTGAAAGAGCTGCGCAATGAACGGTCGGAGCGGCGCGAGCGCATCGGCAAGGTCAATCTGGCGGTGAGTGAAGCGGAGCGTTCCGGCAAGCTCGTGCTGGAGGCCAGCCATATTTCCCTGGGCTTTGGCGGGCAGACGCTTGTTGACGATTTCTCGGTGGCGGTGATGCGCGGCGACAAGATCGGCCTGATCGGCCCCAATGGCGTCGGCAAGACGACACTGGTGCGGGCGCTGCTCGGGCAGATTCCGGTGCAGAAGGGCGAAGTGCGGCACGGCACCAAGCTGGAAGTTGCCTATTTTGACCAGCTGCGGGCACAGCTGGACCCGGAGCGCAGCGTGATGGAGAACGTCGTGCAGGGATCGGACTTTATCGAGGTCAATGGTGTGCGCAAGCATGCACTGGCCTATCTCCAGGATTTCCTGTTTTCGCCGCAGCGCTCACGCACGCCGGTGAAGGCGCTGTCGGGAGGCGAACGCAATCGTTTGCTGCTGGCCAAGCTGTTCACGCGCCCCGCCAATCTGCTGGTGATGGATGAGCCCACCAATGACCTTGATGTGGAAACTCTGGAGCTGCTGGAAGAGCTGCTGGTGAATTACAACGGAACGCTGCTGCTGATCAGTCACGACCGTGCCTTCCTCGACAATGTGGTGACCAGCACTTGGGCATTCGAAGGCAATGGCCAGGTGCAGGAGTATGTGGGTGGTTACGAGGACTGGCTGCGCCAGCGTGCGCTTCCGGGCACGTCCCGGCCGACGGAGGCAAAGCCTGATGTGGCAGTAGTGGCTGCGCCGGCGGTGGCCCGTACCGAAGGCAGCAAGCGCAAGCTGAGCTACAAGGAGCAGCGCGAGCTGGAGGCGATTCCGGCCCAGATCAGTGCGCTGGAGGCGGAACAGACAGCCTTGCAGGCCACATTGAATGACTCTGATGTCTATGTCCGGGCGCCGCAGGAAGCTGCCGCCGCCGCAGAGCGTCTTGGCGCCATTGATGAGGCCCTGCTGGGCCTGCTTGAACGCTGGGAGACGCTGGGAGGGTGACAGGTGGCTGGCTGCCTTTTCCCGCGGCCATTCTGACAAGTTCAGGCATGGGTTCATTCCGGGCGGTGGCCGGGGTATTATCGGCGGATTGCAGGCGGTCGGGCACCACAGCAGTCTTCAGAACAAAGCCCGGCAACGTGTGCAGTGACGCCTTGTTTTCTTTCGGCGCCATTTTCCGGTCATGATGACCGGCTTGAGGGAGATTCAGCCATGCAGCGTTCGTTTACCGGTCTTGTCATGACCGCCCTGTTTCTGACCGCCCCAGTTCTTCTGTCGGGGTGTGCCACGGGGCCAGGCCCGCAGAGCAAGGGTCTTTACCATGCTCCTGCCCGTACCTATTCGCTTGCTCTCGACTCCGGTGTCTTTCGCGGAGCGGTGACCCTGACCGAAAAATGTGATGCCAACGGCGGCACCCTGAATATCTGGGATGCCACCAACCGTTTTTTCCGGGTGGATTATCTCA
>CAYGBB010000277.1:0-3296 GCA_964347985.1 uncultured Moraxellaceae bacterium | reverse complement strand
GGTTCAGGCCCAGCGGGCGCTCAGTCTTGATGAGGGTAGGGAAATACACCTGGAGGGCGGCGTGAGCGCCGAGCGCAAACGCCCGCCGAACAGCTTGTTGCCGGCTACCCCCCTGCGCTTTGTCACCCGGCACCTGACGGCATGGCCCGATGAAGAGCGCGCGCACAGTGACAGCGGTATTCGTGTCACCGATCAGCAAGGCGAAATATCCAGCCAGATCCTCGATGCCAACCTGAAAACCGGTAGCGTGACACTCAAACAGAATGTGACAGGAATCTATGCACCCACGCGCCAATAAACTTGTTACCGCATTATTGCTGACCCTGATTGCCGGCATGGCAAACGCCTTGCCATCGGATCGCGACCAGCCCCTGCAGGTTGCTGCGGACAATGCCCACTTTGATGAAAAAAGTGGCATTGCGACTTACCGTGGCGCCGTGGTCATCCGCCAGGGCACGCTTGAAGTGCGTGCGGATGAACTTGTCATCACCATCGACAAGGAAGGTAACGTCTCCAGCACGGTGGCCCGTGGCAAACCTGCCCGCTACCAGCAACAAACCGACCCCAGGAAAGGCCTGGTGACGGCGGAAGCGGCCCGCATTGACTACGACCTGAAAAACGAAACGATCACGCTGACCGGACAGGCTCTCCTGCGTCAGGAGGGTGCCAGCTTCCGGGGTGCTTCCATCGTTTATGCCATCGCCCGCCAGCAGGTCGATGCCAAGGGCGACGCCAACAGCCGCGTGCAACTGGTGCTGCCTCCGCAGCCCCGGGCTCCGCGCAGCAAGGATGCCAAGCAGCCATGACCACACTGCGTGTCAATGACCTTGCCAAGGCCTACAAGGGCCGTCAGGTAGTGAAAAGTGTGTCGCTGTCCGTTGAGAGTGCACAGATTGTCGGCCTGCTCGGCCCCAACGGTGCCGGCAAGACCACCAGCTTTTACATGATTGTCGGTCTGGTTCCGATGGATGCCGGTCGCATCCATATCGACGAGGAAGATATTTCCTTTCTGCCCATGCACGGTCGCGCCCGCAAAGGCATTGGCTACCTGCCACAAGAAGCCTCCATTTTCCGTAAGCTGAGTGTCGAGCAGAACATCATGGCCATCCTCGAGACCCGCAAGGACATCGACAAGAAAGGCCGCCAACAGAAACTGGAGGAACTGCTGGCCGAGTTTCACATTACCCACATCCGCAAGAACCTCGGCATGAGCCTCTCCGGCGGTGAACGCCGCCGCGCCGAAATTGCCCGGGCGCTGGCAGCAGAACCCCACTTTGTCCTGCTCGACGAGCCGTTTGCCGGCGTCGACCCGATCTCCGTGGCCGACATCAAGGACATCATCACCCAGCTCAAGGACCGCGGCATCGGAGTTCTCATTACCGACCACAATGTGCGCGAGACGCTGGATATCTGTGAAAAGGCCTATATCGTCAGTGCCGGTGCCGTCATTGCCGAAGGCTCGCCGGCCGACATTCTGGCCAACGAGACCGTGCGTCAGGTGTATCTCGGCGACGAATTCAGCCTTTAACCTGCCAGTAATCCTGCAAATGTGACCGCCCGCCAGCTTTCAGGCCCACTTCTTGCTAGGGCTGCGTTGAGGGCTGCGTTATAATGGCGCCATGACACCTGGGCCGCCTTGCCCGGGTGCGGGAGTCGCTGTTGTCCATGAAGCCCACCCTGCAATTACAGATTGGCCAGCATCTGGCCATGACGCCCCAGCTGCAACAGGCTATCCGTCTGCTGCAGTTGTCGACGCTGGAATTGCAGCAGGAAATCCAGGAGGCGCTCGATGCCAACCCCATGCTCGAGTCCACGGATGATGACAGCGAGCCCGCCGAGAAAATTGACGACACCCCGATTGATTACGCTGCAGCCGAAGCACTGCTGGCGCGTGAAACGGCGGACAGTGACAGCGGCGGAGAGGATGGCGAAGGCACCGCCGCCCTCGACATCAACACGAATGAATCCATGCCGGACGAACTGCCGGTGGACTCACTCTGGGAAGATGTCTTCAGCAGTGGTGGTAACACCCCTGCCGGCAGCAGTGATGACGAGGACAATCCCTTCGAGTCCCGCAATGCCGCCCCGGAAACCCTTGCCGACCACCTGGCCTGGCAACTGAACCTGACGCCGTTCTCCGACCTGGACCGGGCCATCGGTTACGTCATTCTCGATGGCATCGACGAACGAGGGTATCTGACCATTTCCGTGGAAGACATCCTGGCCTCGGTACTGGACCCGGAGTCTCCCCCTGATGAGGTGGAGCTTGATGAAGTCGAAGCCGTGCTGCATCGCATCCAGCAGTTTGACCCTCCCGGCGTTGCCGCGCGCGACCTGCGCGAATGCCTGCTGATCCAGCTGCGCCAGTTGCCGGAAACCACGACCAGCCGCGCCGATGCCATCAACATTGTGCGCGACTATCTTGAGCTGCTGGCCGGTCGCGATTTCAGTACCCTGATGCGCAAGCTGAAACTCGCCGAAACCGGCCTCAAGGCCGCCATCAGCCTGATCCAGTCCCTGAACCCGAATCCGGGCGGGCGCATCAGCACTGTCAGCGAAACCGAATACGTCACCCCTGACGTGATTGTGCGCCGCCACCAGCAACGCTGGACTGTCGAGCTGAATCCGGATACGGCACCCCGGCTGCGCGTCAACGCCGACTATGCGGCAATGGTGCGCCGCGCCGACTCCAGTGCCGACAACACTTACCTGCGCAACAACCTGCAGGAAGCGCGCTGGTTCATCAAAAGCCTGCAAAGCCGCAACGAAACGCTGCTCAAGGTGGCCAGCTGCATCGTCGAGCACCAGCGCGGCTTTCTGGAGCACGGCCCTGAGGCGATGAAGCCGCTGGTCCTGCGCGACATTGCCGAGGAAGTCGGCATGCACGAATCCACCATCTCGCGTGTCACCACCCAGAAGTTCATGCACACCCCGCGCGGCGTCTTTGAGCTGAAGTTCTTTTTCTCCAGCCATGTCGGCACCACGGGTGGCGGCGAAGCCTCCAGCACCGCCATCCGGGCCATGATCCGGAAGCTGGTCAGCCAGGAAAGTCCGAAGAAACCGTTGTCCGATAACAAGATTGCCGACCTGCTGCTGGAACAAGGCATTGAGGTCGCCCGCCGGACCATTGCCAAGTACCGTGAATCGCTCAACATTCCACCCTCCAATGAGCGCAAGCAGCTGCTCTGACGCATGCCGGCAATTGCCGGGAGTTGACCTGAAACAACTCTCCGGCAGATAAACGGCCCGCCTGTCCTGACCGTGCAGGTGCCCACCCTCCCGAGCCTGTGTACTCG
>CAYGBB010000276.1:0-3307 GCA_964347985.1 uncultured Moraxellaceae bacterium | reverse complement strand
GGGCGGCATTTTCCAGTGCCTTGATAATGCGTTCCTTGTCGTAATTCTTGATCTTGTTGATGTCCATGAGCATGGCAAAACCATCGAGCTCATGCTCTATCCAGGTGCTGTCGGCTCCCATATCGGTGCGGAAGTCCAGCACCTGCCAGACTTGCACGGGCTTGCCGATACCGCGCAGCGTCACCTTGCCTTTCTCGCGGCACATGACCTTGTCTCGAACCAGCAGGTAGGTGTCATTGGAAATCAGGATTTCATCGGGCTCGGCTGCATTCTGCAGGCGTGAGGCGAGGTTGGCGTCACGGCCGATGATGGTGTAGTCCATGCGGGTTTCGGAACCGAAATTGCCGACATGGCAATATCCAGTGGTAATGCCCATGCGCACATGCAGCGGTTTCTCTACACCCATGCTGCCCCACTTCTGGCGCATCACCTGCATGTGCTTGCGCATGTCGATCGCCATGGAAACACAGGCTATGGCGTCTTCCTTGGCGCCTTTGGTGGACGGATCCCCGTAGAAAATAAGGATGGCATCGCCTATGAACTTGTCGATGGTGCCGCCGTAACGCAGGGCAATCCTCGACATTTGATCAAAGTAGTAGTTCAGCATTTCCGTCAACGTATCCGGCGACATTTCATCGGTGGTTTCCGTAAAGTCCTTGATGTCGGAAAAAAATACGGAGAGTTTTTTGCGATGATTTTGCAGGCGTGCATCACGCTTGCCCGAGAAGATGGATTCCCAGACTTGTATCGGCAGGTATTTCACCAGCTTGCGTGAAAGCTGTATGGATTGTTCCTGCTGGTCCATGATGAGGTTTTTGGCATGCAAGAGGTTGCGTGCCTGCTCACGAATGTAAAACGCAGAAAGTCCGACATAGGCGGTGAAGCCTCCGATGGCCACGGCGGTCATTTCCGGCGGCGTATTCGCGTAAGGAATAATCCGGAAGCCAAAGAACAGGCCGCCGATCAGACTGCCGATCAAGGCGATGAAGGAGGTCAGTGTCACCAGATAAAGGTTGCCAAAGGCCATGGCTCCAGTCAGTAGCAGGCCCAGGAATGTCATGGTCGGCACGAGGCTGTAGCCGGAGGCTGCAATACCAATCCCCACCGCCAGCGCGTCGGTGAGCATCAATGCCCCTTCCGCCTGACCGGGGTGTTTTTCTTTGAGCCAGGAGTGCAGAAACCGTTGTGTCCAGGGGATGAGTACCGTCAGCGGGATAATGGCAATCACGCTGGTGTCATAGAGGTCGGCGTAAATGCCGGCTGCGAACACACAGCCACCGACGATATACGCCAGCATGCGGGTGTGTTGGGTGGTTACCAGGGCACGGTCTTCTTGCTCTTGTATGTCATTGGCCATGGGTAGACGATCTGCTTCTGGGTGGTGCCTGAGGGGTTTGAGTCAAAAAGGGATTTTGCCTGTGAGCATGTCTTTGTACATTACAAAATCCCCCCGCAGGCTGTAAAACGGGTGCTGAAAGGTCGCTGGCCGGTTTCTTTCAAACACAAAATGACCAAGCCAGGCAAACCCGTAGCCTGCAAACGGGATCAACAGCAGCAGCCAGCGCATGCCGGTCAGGGCAGCGGCAAGCGCTAGCGCGATAACCAGTGAAGTCCCGATAAAGTGCAGGCGGCGGCAGGTTTGATCCGAGTGCTCGCTCAGGTAGTAGGGGTAGAACTCGGCAAAACTGTTGAAGCCGGCGCTGGCTGTCATCTGGTATCACCCCCGCTGTAGGTGCTGGCATCTTCACCTCCTGAAACAAGGGGGTCAAGACAGCTTCTTCAGGTTAATGCCCGTTTCGTTTGCGCTTTCAGCCAACTGGCGGCGGCGCTTATCATGCTGTCAAGCTGATCAGGGTCGGTTTCACCCCCTGTGGGGCGAAGTGCGCAGGCACGGCAATTGGCTTCATGCAGGAAGCCAATTGCCTGGCATGGACGATGCCATTGCCAATGGTGGCCGGTGTGGTGAAGCGCATTTGCTTGATCATGACCGCAGCGGTTTGGGCGGGCAGCGGTGTGACGGCAAGCAAATGGCACCACACCGGCATAGTGTCCGGAGCATGCTGCTTCTCGGGCAGGGATGGCCGAGCCGGGAATCAGTCACGGCCAGGTGATTGATTCATCGCAAGCGGTTAACGTCCGGCATGAACACCGGCACCAACCAGACTGAACACTGAATTCACAAGGAGAGCATGATGCTGCCGATCAAGACCGTGGTGGTGGTACTGGAAGCGTATAAAGAAGGGCAGGCTGCGTGGCTGCAGGCGCTGGCCTGGGCGCAGGCACTGGGTGCCGCCTTGCAAGTGCTGGTGCCGGTGGCTCCGGATATCAAAGACGGACTTGAGCTGGCGCCGGGGCTTTTGGCAATGGCGAACCAGAATGCCGAGGCTGCCGCTGGCCACTGGCTGGAAGGCCTGCTGGCCAAGGCGCCGGCGGGCACGGAAAAAACCATCGTAGCAACCCTGCATCGCGTGGAAACGGTACTGCATGAGGCCCGTCGTCTGAAGGCTGACCTGCTCATTGTCGGTGAGCACGAAGACCTGCCAGATCTGCGTCCCCTGCTGCGCGAGCTGCCTTGTCCCTTGCTGATGATCCGTCGCTCCATGGTGTCGCGCCGTTTTGCGGCGGCCATAGGGGCTGGTGCCGAGGATGCCCGGCATGAGCTCCTGAATCAGGCTTTGCTGGAACGCTTGGTGGATCTGACGCTGCGTTTTCAGGGCGATGCCCGTGTGCTGTCGGCCCTGCCCAACCCGGTGGAGCTGGTGCCGCTGATGGGCGATGCCTATGCGGCCAGCTATGTTGCCAATGATCTCGAAGCGAGTTATCGCAAGAATCTCGGCCAGCAGATTGCGAAGTTTGGTCTGGCGGCCGAAGGGGTATTGAAAGTCGCGCCCGGGCGGCCTGATCTGGTGATTCCCGAGCTGGTCAGGGAAGAGAAGGTGGATTGCCTCTTGCTGGGCACGGTAGCACGCAAAGGCCTGTCGGCGTTCTGGCTGGGCAATACCGCTGAAGATGTGCTGCCGCGTGTGGATTGTGATGTGCTGTTGTTGCGCCCGCAGGATTATGAAACCCCGGCCTGAGTGCGGTGCTTTTGAGCAGCATCCGCTCAGCCGGGAAGGCAGATTGGCCGCCAGCAGGATGACGGCCCCAAGACCCAGTCCGGCAAACAGCGGGCATTCAGCCCGAGCCGTACAAGCCCCCGGATCCCTGGCCCTTGTATTTTTATCCGTGACGGACACTGTGGTGAGCGCGGAGCCTGGCCATGCCGTGAGTGGCCGTGCAGAAGAACCAGGGCGGCGCTGACATCACA
>CAYGBB010000275.1:0-3322 GCA_964347985.1 uncultured Moraxellaceae bacterium | reverse complement strand
CAACACATTCTGTCACCTTGTTGAATGTGTCATTGAGTGATGTAAGTATTGCCAGCCTTGCCCGGTGCCGGCTAGGTCCGTAAGGGCCAATAATCGTCAATAAAGGCCAGAATGAATGTCCACACATGAGCTGCATCAGGCCACTATTCCCATCAGTTATGCACGCCAGCTGGTCGAGCTGTGCACGCGCTGGCATGTGGCGCCGGAGGAGCTGACGGCCGGGACGGCGCTGGACCGGCAGCCCGCGCCCGGCAGCGATGCCCGCCTGTCGCCGCTGGAGTTCAACCAGATCATCGACCGGGCACTACGCCTGACCGGCGAGCCGGCCCTCGGCTATCACTTCGGCCTGCATCTCAAGCTATCGGCCCACGGCTTTCTGGGCTATGCGGTCATGACCAGTGCGACACTGGGAGAGGCCATCCAGCTGGTCGAGAAGTACTTCACCACCCGCAGCGGGGCATTGCGGTTCAGTTCCTTCATCGAGGGCGAAACCGCCGTTGTCCAGATCGACAGTGCCGTGGATGTGGCGCCCCCCTTCGCCTTTCCCTTCGAGAGCCTGCTGGTCGGGTTGTGCCATGCCGGTGCCTACATTGCCGGCGAAAGCTCGCTGGAGGCCGAAGTCTGGATCAACTATCCCGAGCCGGCCTATTACGCCCGCTGCGCCAGCCTGTTGCCCTGTCCCATCCGCTACAACATGCCGCTGCACCAGCTCCGGTTTCCGGCGGTGTTGCTGAACCGGCCGTTGCTGATGGCCGATGCGACGGCCTCGGAAATGGCCCGGGAGCAGTGCGAGCGCGAGCTCACGGCGCTGTCCAGCCAGCCGCTGGTGACGCGGGTGCGGGCGTTGCTGAGCGAGGATCTGGCCAACATGCCGGATCTGGATGTGGTGGCAGGGCGTTGCTGCATGTCGTCACGCACCCTCAAGCGCAAACTGGCGGAATACAGCATGACCTATTCCGGTCTGGTGGCCGATATCCGCCGCGATGAGGCCCTGGTGCGGCTGGCGGAGGGCCGGCTCAGCGTGGAGCAGATCGCCGGGCAGCTGGGCTATCGGGACCCGGCCAACTTCACCCGGGCCTTCAAGTCCTGGACCGGGGAAACCCCGCGCCAGTACCGCGATACCTTGCGTGCGGGGCAGCGCCGCGCCTGACAGGTGCAATCGGGCCAGGGAATTGGCCCCAATGGCCGCTTTGGCGCGGCCCCGGTTCCGGGTCATAATCCGCCACCTTTCTCCCGCCTTCCTGTTTTGGGGTTTTACATGTCCGGCGTCACCCTCAGTCATTATCTGGTCGAGCAGCAGCGTAGCAATCCGGCGATCACCCATGATCTGCGCCTGATCGTGGAAAGCGTGGCGGCCGCCTGCAAGGCCATCGGCGTGGCCATTGGCAAGGGCGAACTGGCCGGGGTGCTCGGTGGTGCCGGCACCGACAACGTGCAGGGCGAGGCCCAGAAAAAGCTGGACGTGATTTCCAACGACATCCTGATTCGTGCCAAACAGGCCAACGGCACGCTGGCGGCCATGGCATCGGAAGAAATGGACGAGATTTACCTCATTCCGACCGAATACCCGCAGGGTGATTACCTGTTGCTGTTCGATCCGCTCGATGGCTCCAGCAACATTGATGTGAACATTTCTGTCGGTACGATTTTCTCGGTGCTGAAAAAGCATGACGACGATGCCGTGCAGGTTTCACATTTCCTGCAGCCGGGCAGTGCCCAGGTGTGTGCCGGTTATGCCTTGTATGGCCCGTCCACACAGCTGGTGCTGACGCTGGGCAATGGCGTCGACTGCTTCACGCTGGATCGTGAGCATGGTGAATTCATCCTGACACAAAAGCAGCTGCGCATTCCGGAAGACACCAGGGAATTTGCCATCAACATGTCGAACCAGCGCTTCTGGGAGGCGCCGGTGCAAAACTATGTGGAAGAGCTGCTGATGGGCAGTTCCGGTCCGCGCGAAAAGGATTTCAACATGCGCTGGGTGGCCTCGATGGTGGCCGATGTGCATCGCATCCTGAGTCGTGGCGGCATTTTCATGTACCCGATCGACAGCAAGACCCGCGAACAGGGCGGCAAGCTGCGCTTGCTGTATGAAGCCAATCCCATGTCCATGCTGATCGAGCAGGCGGGCGGGGCCTCGTCAACCGGGCGTCACCGCATTCTCTCGCTGGAACCGCAGAAACTGCATCAGCGCGTGCCGGTGGTGCTCGGGTCGAAAAATGAAGTGGAGCGCGTGGTCAAATACCATCTGGAGTAAGCCCGGATGTGACTGCGTTTGTTTAATAAAAATAACGTGCCAGACAACCAGCGAAGAAAGAATCCGATGATTAATTTCGACAAGATGCTGCCCGACGCAGAGAAGTTTTATGTCGGGCTGATGATGGGGGTGGTTGGGCGTGGTCTGGTGTCCACCAGTCATGCTGATGAAGAAGTGCGAAAGGAGATTTCCACTTTTCCTGCCGGTTATACCTTCCAGATGATGGTGATGCCGAAAGGCCCTGCATTCACGACGGAGGTGCAGGCGGACGGTACCCTGCGTCTGCTCAGGGATTTCAACGGCAAGCCGGATCTGTGCGTGCGCTTCAAGCACATGTCTCATGCATTCCTGGTGCTCTCGTTCCAGGAGGGCACGGCCCGTGCATTTGCCAATGACCGCATGTATGTGGATGGCGAAGTGTCGCATGCCATCCGTATGGTGCGCTGCCTCTCCCGGATGGAAGTACTGATCCTGCCGAAGCTGGTGGCCGAGCGTGCCGTCAAGCGTTATCCCGCCATCAATCTGGGTGAAAAAATAAATCTGGCCATGCGCATTTACAGTCGTGTCGCCACCAATTTCCTGAAGGGAGAGTGAAGAAATGGCAAATGCCTATTACGAGTTTTTCTGTCCGGTAAAAGTGATTGCCGGTCACAAGGCACTGGAGCACATGCCGTTCGAGCTTCACACCCTGCAGGCCAAGCGTCCGCTGGTGATTACCGACAAGGGTGTGGTGGCAGTCGGCTTGCTCAACCATATTCATGCGGCATTTGATGGTGCCGAATCTGAAATCCAGGCCGTATTTGATGATGTGCCACCGGATAGCAGTCTGCAGACGGTGCGTGAAGCGGCGGCTGTTTACCGGCATCACAATTGCGATGCCATCATTGCCGTGGGCGGTGGTTCGGTTATCGATACCAGCAAGGCCGTGAACATTCTGGTTTCGGAAGGTGGCGATGATCTGCTGAAGTTTTCCGGCGCACATAACCTCAAGCGTCCGCTGAAGCCGCTGATTGTGGTGCCAACCACCGCCGGTACCGGTTCGGAAACCACGATGGTGGCGGTGAT
>CAYGBB010000274.1:0-3340 GCA_964347985.1 uncultured Moraxellaceae bacterium | reverse complement strand
GTCCTGACGAATCTCCGGGTGCATCGGGCAGGTGTAGATGGTGCCGGCCGCCGCTGGCGGCGTGTCCGCCGGTGACACGGGCGCGAGGTATTGCAGCGGGTTGGCCGCAAACTTGCCCTGGCATGCTGCGCTGCAGAAAAAATAGGGCCGGCCCTCGTGCACGATTTTGTGCGGCGACTGTTCTGTGACAGCCATGCCGCACACCGGGTCCTTGAGATCCATTGGCGAGGGCAAGCTGGATGGCGGATTGCTGCCTTGATGTTGATGTGCTTTCATGTCCATCTGCTCATCCCTTGTCATTGCTGGTACGCCCCGGCTCCTGCCGATGCCTAGCATGACCCCCGTGGCCGTGCATCAGGTGCATCAGCGGGCAGGCCAGCAAAAGCAGGTAAGGCCAGTAGTAGCCCAGAACATGGCCCCAGTGCTCACGCAGCAGGTAGAAGCCGGCGATCAACGCAGCGGTTGTCAGCGCCATGCCGGCAGGGCGGCGCCAGAACGATGGCGCATGTCGGTCATTGTCAGACTGATCCATGGAAGTACTCCTTCAGAGTTGCCAGCGAAATGTCCGGGGTGCGGGTTCGCCGGGCCGGTCTATCCTGAGTTCGATCACGCCCGGCCGCGGCGCCGGAACATCGAATGCCAGCACGCCCTCACGGTGGTGGCCGCCGGGGGCCGCACCGAGCCAGCTCACGGGTTTGAACGTGCGGCCGTCGCCGGTCATCAAGGTGGCGCTTTGCGTCAGGTCATCGCCGAGGTCGGCACTGTGCGTGTCGAGCGCGATGCTGAATTCCCATCGGTTGCCGGGAGACGCTATAGACTTCGGCGTCACCTTGAGCGTCACCCCGCGATCACTCGATGTTTGCGTTGCCATCACATTCGGGCTGACCTGGGCCTGCGCCGCCGAAGGCGCTGCTGCCAGCACGGCAGCCGCAACGAAAATCGCCACGCTCAGCCATGAGGGGATGAAAGTCAGACCGGTGCGCATGGAACATGCTCCCTGGAGGCTTGCCAGGGCCTGTTTACTATGCAGGCGATGCCAGCGGCCTTGAACGCGAGCCCGACCCCAAAAAAATCCAGACCTTGTCATGATCAGCTATCCCGATCCAGCACGGCCTTGCGCTGCTCGTACTCTTCCATGCTGATTTCGCCCTTGGCCAGGCGGCGGCGCAGTACATCGTGGGGCGTTTCGCGCGACCGGTCCCGGCGTGCCGGGAAATCGGATCGCCCCCAGAACAGCAAGGCAATCACCACGACAATCCAGAAGATCCACCACAGGCCGTGCATGCCCATCATGTCACCGTAATACATATCGACTCCTTTGTTGTGGCAGGCCGCAGCCTGCGTTCAAGCCTTGCGCCAGGCGGGAAAACAACCTCGGCGTGCATCAGGCCAGGTGATGGCCAACGCGATGCCTCAGCGAAGCGGTGCCATGGCTGCGCCTGCATTACTTCGCCGGCGCAGCCGGCATCCGGTCCATCATCATCTGCATCATGGTCTGCATCATCTCCATGCGCTTTTCCATCATCTGCTGGCGCGCGCCCATGTCGCCAGCCATGCCAGGCATGGCTTTCATGCCGCCCATGCCCGCGCCGGACATGCCGCCCATCCTGGCCATGCCATCCTGCATGGTTTTCATGTGTTCGGCCATCAGCTTGCTGCGCTCTTCCGCAGTCCTGGCGTTCATCATCTTTTCGCGCATATCGCGCATGGTCTTCATCTGCGCATCCATCCTGGTCATGGAGTCGGGCGTGGTCATGGTGCCGACGGACCCGGCACCCATTGGCATAGTCGGGGCGGTGTTGCAGGCAGTTAATGCGCTGGCGGCGGTGAAGGCAATGGCAAGGGGAATAAATCGAAAATGGGTCATGACAGACTCCTGTTGAGGTGACGGATATGAAAATGTGGTGTGTTGTGGATAAACACCGGTGCTGGTGCGATGTCCGGATCTGCTCTCTGCATCTGGGCACAGAGCCAAACTGGACGGGAAAATGGACGCCAACCGCAGAGCGCGAGGCTCCGGACCAGGCGTCAGCGGCGGCTAAAGTGTCAGCCGCGAGTAGCGAACCCGGACGGGCAGCTCAGGTAGGGCGGGCTGCACATCGTCCATTCGAGCGGACGTCGAGACGACGGGCGCAACTGCGGTCCAGAGAACCGCAACAAGAGGCGCCGGCCCCGGATCGGTCTGGGCGACCGTCAAGTCCTGCTTGGGCAAAGAGTGCGAACCATCGTTGCAGACTTTCTGGCACGGTGCCTTGGCGGTGAGCGAGTCATCGTCGTGGCCGGCAACGGCGCCCGCATGACCAGGCAATACGGCGGGCGCCTGCACAGCCTCGGAATATCCGGCCTTCGCGACGTGGGCATGCGTTCCGCGCGCTTCCAGCAGGCAGGCATTGGCGACCCCTGAAGCCAGAGCAAACAGCCACACCAGCAGCACCATGAATGCGGTGTTGCGCCTGGCACGGGTGTTTGAGAAAAGCTTCATGTTGGGTACGATTTGCACACAGTCCATGTTACGGAGGAATCCGCGACCATGCAATGATTTTCGTCAAACGAAGGCTGCATGTTGATGCTTTCTGAGGGTGGAGGGATGTCCGTTCAGGCCGTGGCGGCCATCTTGAGGCACTCTTGCGCGCACTTGTGGCACGCCTTGGCACATTGCCGGCAGTGCTCCATCTCGTGCTTGGCGCACTCGTCTCCACAAGACTGGCAGATGTCCGCGCACAGGCCGCAGATGGCTTTTGCGTGCTCGCTGCCACGGGCCATCGCTGCTGCAGCTAAAGCGCAGACTTGTGCGCAATCCATGTCCAGCGCAATGCACCTCGCCATCATTTTGATGTCCTGCTCCTGCAGGCAGGATGCCACGCAGTGATTGCACGCCACTGCGCAACTGTTGCATGCTTCAATGCAGGCCTTGTATTTTTGGTGCGGCATTTGATTCTCCAAGGTTAGTTTAGGTCGGGTTAGTCTGTCCTGATGTCCGGTTGCCGCGATGGCAATGGCTGACTAACTCAACGGTATATCTATCGAACAAATCGCTTGTAAGAAAAATTCCCTCTGCGTTGTAAGTCATCATCTTCGGCTCTTTGGTCATGCTTGCCAAGGTCCTGATGCCCGGCACTTGTTTATCAGGGATCTGATGTTGACCTGATTTTTTGGACAACCAACACGGGCATGGTGGGCTTATGCATTCCTGCGGCTGTCGCGCCAGCAATTCCTGGTAAAAGGAAAAGCCAGGCCGCCGAGTCCATCTGCCCGAGCAGACCTATTGAGGCTTCCATAAATCATGACAGTCACCTCATTCCCGTTCGCCCTGAGCCTGTCGAAGCCCTTCGACAGGCTC
>CAYGBB010000273.1:0-3352 GCA_964347985.1 uncultured Moraxellaceae bacterium | reverse complement strand
TGCATAGCCCAATGCCTCCTGGTACTGGAAGAGCACATAACCACTCAGGGCAAACAACGCAATGGCCAGATATGTATTTGCCGTGAGTGCCAGCGCCTCGCCCACCGCAAGCGGCAGGATGTCGGCAAACAGACCGACAAATGCATGCAGAGCCACCAGCAGGGTCACCGGCAAGAAGAAAATACCCAGATAAATCACGCCAAGATTTGACAGCACCGAGACCAGGCCATCCTTGCTAAGCCCACTCCCCACACTGCGATTAACGCCAACAGCCACCAGCAGGGCGGGCATCAACCCACTCACCAGTACGATCAGCACGCCGCCGGCGAAACCATTCATGCCCCGTACGTACATGACCGCACCCGCAATGACAGCCAGCATGGCGCCAAGGCTGAATGCGAGATTGTTATTTTCCATCTTAAGCAAGGGCGTGGGGCCGATCGGCTCAAGATTACCCTCCGCCATCTGTTCAAAGACGGTCCATAGGTACTTGGAGATCATGACCAGAAACAGCAGTCGTGCCACATGCAGCGGAATACCTGCTGGTACCACCAGTGGAATCAGCAGCGCCACCAGCATCAAGACCAGCCCGGGGATGGACAAGGGGTAACGCAAAAACCCGGTCAGTCGCATCCAGAACGGTGCCGCCGTATGCGAAGCGCTTAGCGGGCGCAAGAGTGCCCGGCAGTGCGGGCACTTCTGTGCAGCAATAGCCTCTTCACTTTCAGGCTCGGGAGAGCAGGTCGTGCAGTAATTGATGCGGCAGTTGCTACAACGCCAGGACGCCGGCTCAAGCACATGGTAACGACAGTAATGAGTCATGATTCTTCTTTTCGGATGGCTGCCATATCCCGACCTTAGCGCGTTGGCCTCAGGACGCCAAGACTGGCAAGGGATGAACGCTTGTTATCATCAGACGAAGTCCTCAGACTTGGGCCATCCGACCCGGAACCCCACTATCATGGCCCTGCTTTCCCGTCGCTTTCTGGCCCATCGCACCCGCGCCCGCATTCTGATTGTGGGCGGAAACTTTGCCGGGCTGGCGGCGGCCAAGGCTCTGAATCCTGACCATTCCAGGGTCACCGTCATCGACCCCTCGCCACACATGGAGTGGCTGCCCAACATTCATGAACTATTGTCACGGCGCAAGACCGCCACACAACTGCAGCATGATCGTCGCCAGATCGTGGAGCGGTTCAGGCATGAGTTCGTGCAAGAGTCTGTGACCAGCATCGATCGCGCGGCAAAACGGGTACTGACGTCCGGTGGGCAACAACTGGACTATGACATTCTGGTTCTCGCCACCGGGGGCGTGCCTTGTGATTACGGCATACCCGGAGTTCACGAACACACAACTCCCACCAGGTCCGTCGCCGCCTGCAGCCGCATCAGCAATGCACTGACCCGCCTTGCCGCTCTTCCGGGTGAGCGACCGGTCGTCATCGTGGGTGGCGGCATTGAAGGACTGGAAATGCTGGGAGAGGTCCTGCGCCGGGGAGGCGACAAGGAAAGAATCGACCTTCACCTGATTGAAAGCCGTCCACAGTTATTTGAACGCTTTACAGGACTGCATGAGCATCTGGTACAGCGCATGGGCGCACAGGTCACACTCCATACCGGTAGTCGCGTCAAATCGGTCACTCATGACCAGGTATGCCTCGACAATGGCCAGACCCTGCCAACCAGGCTAACGATCTGGACGGCAGGCAGCCATGGTCATCCGCTGCTGACAGAAACAGGGCTGAGCCAGGTCAACCAGGATGCTCCGGTCAACAACGGCCTGCAAAGCATGTACGACAGCGCAATATTTGTGATCGGCGATGCCGCCCGCCTGCCTGTGCCACTGGAAAAGCAGGCTTTTCATGCACAGGACATGGGGAGACACGTTGCCGACAGCATCCGCGACCATCTGGCCGGCAGGCCCCTGCCTGACTTCCGGAGCCGCCAGAAACCCTCACTGGTTTCGTTCGGGAATCGCGATGCCTTCATGTTTCTGGGTGACCGCGTATTGGCCAGTCCAACGCTCCTCGGCCTTAAAGAAGCGGTCTATCAGTATGGCTATCACGACATGCTGCCACCCCGTTCCCGTCACGAACTCTCTGCCCTGGTACGAGACCTGCGCCACGGCGTAAACACGCTCGACACCTGGCGATTGCTTATTGGCTCAACCGAGGCCCGAATGTTCCAGGCGAGCTAGCGTCGTCTTGTAGATTTGCGTCATTTCCTCGGAAAAACACGCAAAAATCACTCGCTCCAGCTGCGGGTATTGCTGCAAGGCCAGCAGCGTCTCACTGAGTGCAATCGCCGCGGCTTGCGCAGCGGGATAGCCAAATATGCCGCAACTGATTGCCGGAAAAGCGATGCTGGTAATCCCGTGTTCACCCGCTAACGCATAACTGCGCCGGTAGCATGACTTCAACAACATCGGTTCACGCTGGGCTCCACCGGTCCACACCGGCCCTACCGTGTGAATCACATACCGCGCGGGCAAACCATAACCCATCGTGATTTTGGCATCACCCGTGGCGCAACCGCCCAGTTGCCGACACTCTTCAAGCAAGCCAGCCCCTGCCACATGGTGAATGGCCCCATCCACGCCACCACCTCCCAGCAGCGAGGTATTGGCTGCGTTGACGATGGCATCCACCGCCAAAGTAGTAATATCCACCTGCTGAATCTGGATTCGATACATGATAAATCCTCAGCGCCAGGCCCGGATTTTCACCGCTGCCGGGCAATTCGGCCGGTAATTGGCGCGGCAGGAGCCTGGCTGTCCTTCCGGCGACAAACACAGGCGAACCTCCGTCAGTAATGGCGGCCGCCCCTTGCCCTCACATCGCAAGACAATCCCTCGTTCAGGAAAAGCAGCATTCAACCGGCGAAACTCCGTCAGCAATACCTCCCTTGCCACCACCACATCACGGCCCTGTGGCCTGAAGCTGGCCGGCCAAATCACCTCATTGAATTCACGAGACAACAGACCGAAATAGGCATCGGCCGCCAAACCGCTGCAACGTCCGTGCTTTTCCCACTGGTAGCGTTGCAGCCCCTTGTCCGGCATTGCAAGGCGCAGCTCACGCTCACGCGCTGAACTCACAAAGAAGCGCTCGCCCCGACAATATTCAAGCCGGCCCCCTGAAACCCTCTCCGGCCACAACCCATGTACCGAAACGGGTGCACGCTCGCGGCATTGCGTGCTGCCCCGCTTGCCGGGGTTGAGATCACAGAATGCTGGCGTCATCGTGACCGACAGTGTGTAGTAGTCAAAACCTCCAGCCCGAACAAGAGCGGATAACAGCATCAAACACAATATTGCCGGAAGCCCCCATATCATTTCACATCACCCTCTGGT
>CAYGBB010000272.1:0-3354 GCA_964347985.1 uncultured Moraxellaceae bacterium | reverse complement strand
CGGGTTCCCGGTTGATCTCACGGCGGATATCGCCCGTGAGCGCAATCTCACGGTGGATGAAGCCGGCTTTGAAAAGGCCATGACGGCGCAGCGCGAACGCTCACGCTCGGCTTCCAGTTTTGATCTGGATTACAACAGCCTGATCAAGGTTGATGCCGATACGCGGTTCCTGGGGTATGAGGGAACTGCCGGGCACGGTCGTGTCATCGCCCTTTTCAAGGGCGCCGACAAGGTCAACAGCCTGGGTGATGGCGAAGCAGGGGTAGTGGTGCTGGATGCCACACCCTTCTATGCGGAATCGGGTGGCCAGGCCGGGGACAGTGGCTATATTGATCACGGCAGCAACCGCTTTGAAGTGCGTGACACCACCAAGGCAGGCGGTGCCCATCTGCATCATGGAGTGGTGACCTGTGGCACGCTCACGGTGGGCGATGAAGTGAATGCTGAAGTGCGTGCGGATCTGCGTCAGGCCACTGCCCGCAATCACTCGGCGACACATCTGTTGCATGCTGCACTGCGCCAGATTCTCGGTACTCATGTTCAGCAGAAAGGCTCATTGGTTTGCGCGGATTATCTGCGTTTTGACTTCTCGCACCCTGAAGCCATCAAGCCTGAACAGCTTAATGCCATCGAGGCACTGGTGAATGCCGAAGTGCTTGGCAATAACGCCGTGCACACCGAAGTGACCGATATCGAAACGGCACGAGCCAAGGGTGCAATGGCGCTGTTTGGCGAAAAATACGGCGATGCCGTCCGTGTGCTGTCCATGGGTACACCAGGATTTTCGATCGAGCTCTGTGGCGGCACTCATGTGTCGCGCACCGGAGATATCGGGCTGATCAAGATCACCAGTGAAGGCGGTGTTGCTGCCGGCGTGCGTCGACTTGAAGCGAAAACCGGCACCGGTGCACTGGCTTATGTGAAGGCTGAAGAAAATGCATTGGGCGAGATTGCCGCGCTGGTGCGAGCACCCACGGCGCAGGTCGCCGAAAAGGTTCGTGGCCTGGCCGATCGTAATCGTGAACTTGAGAAAGAACTCGAGCGACTGAAAATGAAGCTGGCTGCTTCTGCGGGAGATGACCTGCTCAACAGTGCCATCACCGTCAATGGTGCCAGGGTGCTGGCGGCCAGGCTGGACGGCGTCGACCCCAAGACACTGCGTGACACCATGGATCAGCTGCGCAACAAGCTGGGTTCCAGTGTGGTGGTATTGTCCACCGTTGCGGATGGCAAGGTCAGCCTGGTGGTGGGCGTGAGTGCCGATCTGACCGCCAGGGTGAAGGCGGGAGATCTGGTGAGCTTTGTGGCGCAGCAGGTGGGCGGCAAGGGCGGTGGTCGTCCCGATATGGCGCAAGCGGGTGGTACGGATGCAGCAAAGCTGCCGGAGGCTCTGGCCTCGGTGCAGGGTTTTGTCAGCGAACGAGTCTGAAAGTGAAAACGCACTGAAACGTGCAGGGGTTTCCAAATGGCATTGATTGTTCAGAAATACGGTGGCACTTCGGTCGGTACGACCGATCGTATCGAGGCCGTGGCCGAGCGCGTCAAGCGCTGGCATGACAAGGGCCATGATCTCGTCGTGGTGCTGTCTGCCATGAGTGGCGAAACCAATCGCCTGATCGGGCTGGCGAAAGCGATTTCGGCAGAACCGGATCCGCGTGAACTGGACATGATGGTGTCCACTGGCGAACAGGTCACGATTGCACTGCTGGCCATGGCACTGAAAAAAATCGGTGTGGATGCCAAGTCCTACACGGGGCCCCAGGTAGCTATCCGTACCGACAGTGCCCATACCAAGGCGCGTATCGAATCGATTGATGACGCAAAAATGCGTGCCGATCTGGCCGCCCGCCGTGTCGTGATCGTGGCAGGCTTCCAGGGCGCTGATGCGGAAGGCAATATCACCACGCTGGGGCGCGGCGGCTCGGACACCACTGGTGTGGCGCTGGCCGCCGCCCTCAAGGCGGACGAATGCCAGATCTATACGGATGTGGATGGCGTCTACACAACAGACCCCCGTGTCGTGCCGCAGGCGCGCCGACTGGACCGCATCACCTTTGAGGAGATGCTGGAGATGGCCTCGCTGGGCTCCAAGGTCCTGCAGATCCGTTCTGTTGAATTTGCCGGCAAATACAATGTGCCGCTGCGTGTTCTTTCCAGCTTCACCGATGAAGGTGATGGCACCCTGATTACTGTTGACGAGGAAACCATGGAACAGCCCGTAATTTCCGGTATTGCCTTCAATCGCGACGAAGCCAAGATCACTGTGCGTGGCGTGCCCGATACCCCCGGCATTGCCTTCCGCATTCTGGGTCCTGTGGGCGAGGCCAATATCGAGATCGACATGATCGTGCAGAACGTGGCGGCGGATAACACCACGGACTTTACCTTTACGGTTGCCCGTGGCGAGCTCAAGAAGACTTTGGGTGTGCTGGAGAAGGTGGCCAAGGACATTGGTGCCCGAGAAGTCATTAGTGATGACAAGATCTGCAAGGTGTCGATTGTTGGCGTTGGCATGCGCTCGCACGCCGGCGTAGCCAGCCAGATGTTCGGCACCCTTGCCAAGGAGAACATCAATATCCAGATGATCTCCACTTCAGAGATCAAGATCTCCGTGGTAGTAGAGGAGAAGTATCTGGAGCTGGCTGTGCGAGCCCTGCATACTGCATTTGGTCTGGATCAGCCAGCTGCTTGAGGCGGCTGTTGCCAAATTCGGGTTATTTCAAAGGCCGGGTATATGCCCGGCCTTTGCTTTCCTGCAGTCTGTGGTCAATACTTTCCCAGTCTCAGATTGCCGGCTTGCCGGCACCCCCAAGGAAAAAGGAGAAAACAATGCTGATTCTGACGCGCAGAGTGGGTGAAACCCTCATGGTCGGTGATGATGTGACCGTGACCGTGCTCGGAGTGAAGGGTAACCAGGTGCGGATCGGGGTGAATGCACCCAAGGAAGTGGCTGTACACCGTGAGGAAATCTATCAGCGTATTCAGCGCGAAAAGACGCCTGGCGAGCATGGCGACATGGACGACTGAGGCCCGGCAGACTCAGGGCTTGCGGCCTCGGGCGGCGAGGTGGCAGACAGGGTATAACGCAGGGGGAGGTGGGCAAGACCCGGTCTTTCCAGGACTTTTATCGGCCCCGAAAAAGAAAACCGAGACGTTTCTCCCTGAAAGCGTCTCGGTTTTGCATTGCCAGATCCATCTGACCCATCCTGACGGCTACTGATCCATCCTTGATCACATCCCTGCGCCGTGAGAGAAGTATCCTTGGTTTGCGGGTTTGGTGTCTGCCGTCATTCGCGCTTTCGCGTGTAGGAAATTGCCCATATGAACCATGGTCAATTTCCTACACGGCTAGGA
>CAYGBB010000271.1:0-3359 GCA_964347985.1 uncultured Moraxellaceae bacterium | reverse complement strand
TCCGAAATTTCCGATGTTCCCATAAGCGGAGCCCCTGCGTTATGGCCACTGATTTTGCATGCGCGATATAGTCGCTCCGAAATTCTTGCTGCGGTAGGAAAACACTCTGACGGAGCAAGAGCCCATAGTCGCGAAGGTGTCCTTCGATTGTCTGATCAAAAAATCGAGCTTCTGTTTGTTACCCTTGATAAAAGCAAAGGGTTTCACGACCAAATTTCATACCGTGACTATGCAGTGAGTCCAACTCATTTCCACTGGGAAACCCAAAACTCAACGCGCCCAGACTCTGCTATTGGCCGGCAATACTTAAATAGCCCGGAAAATGGATGGCGCCATTTCCTATTTGTCCGCTCGGGGCCCGATGATCCTTACTTTGCTCTTGGCCAGGTTTGCCAAGAGAGCGTTTCTGGTAGTCAGCCGATGAGTATTCTTTGGAAATTAGAGCAACCCATGACAATTGAGCTATTCCAAAAGCTCTCAATCCTTAGAGGATAGTTCACAGGATTAGGGGGCCTGGCAGGCCCCCGGAACTATGCCAGTATGCTTCTCCTTACTTATCAGGAGAGGGCCATGCAACCCAACATCAAGATTAGCTATCTCTATCGTGATGGCTCTAACTACAAGCGGTTCGGTGCAGTAGTTTTGGCTAATCCATTAAATGCAACGCTCGATGATATTTATGCCAGTTTTGGGATCGCATTTCGGACTCTTCAATTACATCCCGATGTCATCCATTTCCAACCAGCACTTCTGGGGTGGGACGACCTGTTCTTTCCCGATCATAACCCTGAAGGGCCCGATGACCTTGATCTGCATGAGTTTGAGGACATCGCTAGCACTGACGAAACCCCAAACATGACACAAACAGTCGACGACCTTGCCACTAGGCTGGCCGAGCTAGCACCAAGGTGAGAGGTTGAGGACCCATCAGCTTGCCCTCATATCCATTAAGGCATTAGCAGGCTAATCGCTTCAAATTATGAAGCGATTAGAGCCCCCTAATCGCTTCATGAGCCATTCGGGCCGTGTGGGGGGCGTTTCATCACAGATCAGGCACCTGATGTCCTTCTATCCTTACAATGTCATCCCTTGAGGCAGAAAGGTATTCCGGCAATGGCCACGCGAGGCAAATGGTGATGACACTGGATCTGTTTCCAGACCCCGACGATGTCCAGCCAGTACAGGTACCCATCTGCCCCGGTGCCATCCTGCTGCGCCGCTTTGCGCTGCCCCACGAGTCTGAAATCTGGCAGGCGCTGCAAACCATTCTGGCCCTTGCACCATTCCGCCACATGATGACGCCCGGCGGTTTTCGCATGTCGGTGGCCATCAGCAATTGCGGCACACTGGGCTGGATCACGGATCAGCACGGCTATCGTTACATGCGCCTCAATCCCGACAGCAATCAGCCCTGGCCCGTCATGCCGCCGAGCTTTCTGCAGCTGGCACATGCGGCAGCGCTCACCGCTGGCTTTACTGATTTTGTGCCGGATGCCTGCCTGATCAACCGCTACGAGCCGGGTGCGCGCATGTCACTGCATCAGGACAAGAACGAGCGCGACTTTGCACAGCCGATCGTGTCCGTCTCCCTCGGGCTGCCGGCAATTTTCCAGTTTGGTGGCATGCAGCGCAGTGACAAGACGGTTCGGGTACCGCTCGCACATGGTGATGTGGTGGCGTGGGGTGGTTCGTCACGCTTACATTTCCATGGCGTGCTGCCACTCAAGGCCGGGCAACACCCGCTGCTGGGCGCTCAACGCATCAACCTGACCTTCCGTAAAGCGGGCTAACCCGATCGGTCATGTAACAATTCCGTGACTACCATTTTCTGCCTGTCTTGCTATTGTTTACGGTGTATTGCAGGTGCCACTCATAACAAAAGCCCGTAAGGAGACACTCATGCCCGCAGGATGGTTTGAACTCAGCAAGGCAAAAAATGGCCAGTTTCATTTTTCCCTGAAAGCCGGGAACAGTGAAATTATCCTCACCAGTGAAATGTACGACACTCTGGCCTCGGCCAAAAACGGGATTGCCTCGGTGCAAAAAAACAGTCCCCTGGCCGAACGCTATGAATGCAAGACGGCCACCAACGGCAAGTTCTACTTTGTGCTCAAGGCCGGCAATCACCAGATCATCGGCAACAGCCAGATGTATCCTGATGAAAAGGGTCGTGACAACGGGATTGCCTCGGTTAAAACCAATGGCCCCACCGAGACCATCAAGGAATCTGTCTGATCAGGCTCTTGTTGCTGCCATTAAAAAGCCGCATCAGCAGATGCGGCTTTTTATTTATTGCGGGCAGTTGCGGTGCAGCAAAGACGGGTTGCCGGACTAGCCCTGCATCGATACATCACGTGTTTCGGTCATTAACGCAACCGCCACCAGACTGACCAGTGCCGCTGCCGTGATGTAGCCGCCCACCCATGCCAGTCCGCCTTCGGCCACCAGTCGCTGGGCAAGATACGGGGCGAACGACGCCCCCAGAATACCGCCCAGGTTGTAGGCCACCGCCGCGCCGGTATAACGGACATGCGTCGGGAACAGCTCCGGCAGCAACGCCCCCATGGGGCCAAACGTGATGCCCATCAGGAACAGTTCCAGCGAGAGATACGCCCCGATGGTGTACAGGTCGCCGGTGTTAAAGGCCGGCGCCAGCCACAGGCCGGAAAATGCTGCGAGCAGTGCCCCCCATAACAACACCGGCTTGCGTCCGTACCGATCTGCCAGCAGGCCGGAGACCACGATGCCGATCGCCATGAACACAATGGCGCCGCACTCCATCGCCAGAAAATGTTCCCGCGGAATATTCAGTGTCTTGGTGCCATAGCCCAGTGCAAACACCGTGGAGATGTAAAACAGCGCATAGCACACCACCATCGCCATCGAGCCCAGCAACAGTTCGCGGCCATGGTGCCGGAACACCGTCAGCAGCGGCACACTCGCGCGCTCGTTGCGCGCCATCGACTGCACAAAGGCCGGCGACTCCACCAGCGCCATGCGCACATACAGTCCCACGGCCAGCAACACGGCACTCAGCAGGAACGGTACGCGCCAGCCGAATTCCCGGAAGGCCTCGTCACCCTGCGTGTGCACCAGATACAAAAACAACCCGTTCGCCAGGATGAACCCCAGCGGCGCCCCCAGCTGCGGAAAAATGCCGTACCAGGCACGCTTGTGGGCCGGCGCATTCTCGGTCGCAATCAGCGCGGCACCGCCCCATTCGCCCCCCAGCCCGATGCCCTGACCAAAGCGCAGCAGGCATAACAGCAACGGCGCCATCACGCCGATCGAGGCATAACCCGGCAGAAATCCGATCAGCGTGGTCGATATCCCCATGATCAGCAGCGAGGCCACCAGTG
>CAYGBB010000270.1:0-3359 GCA_964347985.1 uncultured Moraxellaceae bacterium | reverse complement strand
CACCCAGCGCAGGCTGACCCGGTTATCGCCAGCAACGGCCTGCTCCAGCCGGAACGCCTGCTCCACGGGCAGGAATTCCTCTTCGCCGGCCACCCCACTGAAGTCCGGTATCTGGGCATGTGCCGGCATTACCTGCAGGCCCAGCAAAAACAGCATCGTCAGTAACACACGCATTGGAGCATCCCCGTCTCTTGATGCTGCCGATTCTAGGAAGCGTTTGCCCCGGGACGATTAAGGCGAGCTTAAGGAATACCGGATTGTCACAGAAAAAGGCGTTGTCTTAAGGCCGCGTTAAGGATGCCCCCACTAGTCTTGCCAGCAACCGGAGGGAAAACCATGACACCCGTATTGCGTCGCCTGCTTGCTCTGTCTCTGCTGCTCGGATCGGCCCTGCTGGGCACCGTCAGCCACGCTGCCTCGCCCACGCTCGATCTTGATGCGTACAAGGGCAAGGTTGTCTTCGTCGATTTCTGGGCCTCGTGGTGCGGCCCCTGCCGTCAGTCCTTTCCGTGGATGAAGGCCATGCACGAAAAATACGGCAAGGATGGCCTGGTCATTGTGGCCGTGAATGTGGACCAGGAAAAACAGAAGGCCGACGCCTTCCTGCACGAATTCAGTCCTGCATTTTCCGTACTGTTCGACAGCACCGGCACGCTGGCTTCCCAGTTCAAGGTGCAGACCATGCCCTCCAGCTACATGCTGGACCGGCAAGGCAAGCCACGCTTCCGGCATCTCGGCTTTCATGACGCCAAGCGCAGCACCTATGAAAAAGAAATTCACGACCTGCTGTCAGAACCTGCAGCCACTCTCTGAGGAAACATCATGAAAAAAACACTGCTTCTCGTGTTGCTCGCAAGCGCGCTCGGCGCCTGCAGCTCCATGGGAGTCAATCCCTGGGAGCGCGACCTGCTCGCCAAGAAATCCATGCAGTTCGATGCCTATCCGGTAGAGAGCGGCCTTGATGATCACATTTATTTCAGCAAGGAAGCGGCCAGTGGTGGTCGCGGCTTTGGCGGAGGTGGCTGCGGATGCAACTGAAAAAATCAAAACGCCTGAACATTGCTCAGGCTGTCGCCCAGGCCAGTGCCGTTCTGCTTGGCACTTTGTCTCCCATTGCCGCAGTCCATGCTGATGATCACGGCTGGCAAGTCGATACCGCCGCGCTTTTCTACAAGGAAAGTGATGGCCGCGTGCAGGCCGCCGAACCGGTGGTCAGCATGAAGAAGGACTTCGGCGACGAGAAAATCCTAAACATGAAACTGGTGGTGGATTCCCTGACCGGGGCATCGCCCAACGGGGCAGCCCCCGCCAATACCGCACAGACATTTACCGGCCCGTCCGGTGGCGGCACCTACACCACGCCCGCCGGCGAACTGCCGCTGGATGACGAGTTCAAGGACACACGCGGTGCCTTTTCTGCAGGCTGGCAGCAGCCGATCGGCGAAAACCTGCGCCTGAATGTTGGCGGTAATCTTTCGGGTGAGTTCGACTTCCAGTCGATCGGCGTTAATGCCGCGCTCGCCAAGGACATCAACAACAAGAACACCACGCTCTCGGCCGGATTCAATCTCGAGTTTGACAATATTGATCCGGTCGGCGGTTCACCCCTGCCGCTGGCGAGCATGGTCGACAAGGTGGATGCCGGTCGCGCTGGTGGTGCCGACACCAAGACCGTCACCGATCTTCTGTTCGGCGTGACACAGGTGCTGAATCGCCACGCCATCATGCAGGTGAACTATTCGCTGTCGATGGCCAACGGTTACCAGAGCGATCCTTACAAGATGCTGACCGTGCTGGATGCCGGCAACAACCTGATGCTGGACCCTTCCGTTGAAAATGACGAAGGCTACAACCTGTACCTGTTCGAGGCGCGCCCGGATTCGCGCACCAAGCACAGCCTGTATACGCAGCTGAAATATCACCTCACCGAAGACGTGATTGATGCCTCCTACCGTTTCACCACGGATGACTGGGGCATCACCTCGCACACCGTGGACCTGAAATACCGCTGGGAACTGGGCCACAACATGTACCTGGAACCGCATGTGCGCTGGTACAACCAGAGCGAGGCAGATTTCTACAAGCCTTACCTGAAAGTGGGCAGCGATGTCTCTGCTGCTGGCGTGCCGCTGATTTCGGAAGCCTCTGCTGATCCGCGCCTGGGCGCCTTTGATGCCACCACCTTCGGGGTGAAATATGGTATCGGCCTGAGCAAGGACAGTGAACTTAACTTCCGGGTCGAGAAATACGACCAGACCGCCAGTGCACCGGCAGCACCTGCCACCGGCCCCCTTGCCGGACAGGTCATGCAACCGGATCTGTCGGCCATGTGGTTCCAGGTCGGCTACTCCTTCCGCTGGTAAATCCTGTGTGGCCGGGTTAAACAGAAGGCAGCCTGTTTAACCCGGCATTTTTCAGCAGGACCCGCCCTTCATGAGCGAGCTTTCCCTTATCCGTCAGGGTGACCTGTGCACCGCGCGCTTTCGCGCCATGGCCAGCCCCTGCGAAATCATTCTGGATCACGACGACTTCGTCGTCGCTGCACAACAAGCCGAGGCCGCGGCCACCGAAGCCCTGCGCATCGAACACGCCTTCAGCCGCTATCGTGACGACAACATCATTCACCGCATCAATCATGCGGGCGGCAAGCCTGTCACCGTCGACGATGAGACCGCACGCCTGCTCGATTTTTCCGTGATGCTGTACGAACTCTCGGACGGCCTGTTCGACATTACTTCCGGTGTATTGCGGCGCGCCTGGAAATTTGACGGCTCCGATCACGTACCGGATGCCGCGACAGTGGCGGCCCTCATGCCGCTGGTGGGCTGGCACCGGGTGCAATGGCAGAATCCGGTGCTCACGCTGCCCGCCGGCATGGAAATTGATCTGGGCGGCATCGGCAAGGAATATGCAGTCGACCGTGTCTTCAACCTGCTCGCCGGCATGACCGATGCCGCACTGCTGGTGAATTTTGGTGGCGACCTGCGTGCCCGCGGCCCGCGTCGGGATGGCAGCGCCTGGCAGGTGGGCATTGAAACTCCCGATGCGGCCGGCACTGCCACCGAGACGCTGGCACTGGTGAACGGCGCGCTGGCCACCAGCGGTGATGCGCGCCGCTTTCTGCTGAAGGAGGGCGTGCGCTACAGTCATATCCTGAACCCGACCACCGGCTGGCCGGTACACGGTGGGCCGCGCTCCGCCACCCTGTTGGCTACCGACTGCGTACAGGCCGGCATGCTGGCAACGCTGACCCTGCTCGCCGGCCCCGACGCGGACACATTCCTGCGCGAACAGGACGGCATTCGTTACTGGCTGATCTGGTAATCCGACCCACTGCACGGACCTGATGACATGCGACT
>CAYGBB010000269.1:0-3370 GCA_964347985.1 uncultured Moraxellaceae bacterium | reverse complement strand
TAACGCACTCAATCTTGTGGCGGCCAGCGTGCACGGCAACGATTACATTGATGCCGGTTCCGAGGACGACACGGTCTACGCCGGCGGTGGCGAAGACATCGTTTACGGCGGTGACGGCAACGACACGCTGATTGGCGAAGCCGGTGGCGATACGCTGTTTGGTGGTAACGGCAACGACACCCTGAACGGCGATTCCGGCAGTGTGGACGTGGCCGATCAAGGTGCCGACCAACTCTTCGGCGATGCGGGTGTAGATTATCTCGTCGGTTACGGCGGCGACGATCTGCTCGATGGCGGCGCCGACAATGACCAAATCTACGGCATGGATGGCAATGACGTTCTGTTAGGTGGTGACGGCAACGACCAGATGGTTGCCGGCATCGGCAACGATCAGATCTACGGCGGTGCCGGTGACGACCAGATCAACGGTGGCGTCGGCAATGACATCCTCGACGGCGGCCTCGGCAGCGACATTTACTACATTGCCAGTAACGATGGCACCGATCGGATTATCGACGGTGGTGGCACAGACTACCTTGCCCTGAGTGGGGTGACTGCCAATGATCTTCGCTTCGGCCTGGGCTCACTGAAAATAAACTTCGCCAACGGAGCCAGCAGCGAACTCCATATTGAAGGGTTCAATCCGGCGAATGCCTCCGGCTCGCCGATCGAATACGTAACCTTTGACAATGGGGCGGGGGGATACAGCGGCACGCTCAGCTTGGCTGCGCTTATTGCGCAGAAGGGTTTTGATATTGCCGGTGATGGGTACATCACGGGAACCAGCATTCAGGACCGTATTACTGGTAGTGCGAATGCGGATTTCGTGTTGGCAAATGAAGGTGCCGATACCGTGAGCACCGGCGCCGGCGACGACCTGATCTACGGCGGGAGTGGTGACGATGTTCTGAACGGAGAGGATGGGGCGGACTGGTTGATCGGTGACGCGGGCAACGACACGCTGCACGGTGGTATGGGTGACGATACCTATGTCATTGGTTCAGGAAATGGTCGAGACGTCATTGCTGATGACGGCGGTTACGACCGGGTCATGCTGACTGGGTATACTGCGTCTCAACTGGGCTATTCCCTCGGCGGCAGCGATCTGCTGTTGACACTCTCGACAGTTGGTGGCGAATTACAGCAGGTCACACTGAGCAATTGGACCGATCCGACACGGGCAATTGATGCCATTGTTACAGCGGATGGCGTGACCTTCACTCATGCGCAAATCGATGCCACGCTGAGCAATGCCAAACCGGTAACCGTTAACGATACAGCCTCGGTGCAGGAAGATGTGCTTACCACGATTAGCGGTAACGTTCTTGCGAACGACACCGATCCGGATGGCTCGCAACTTTCGGTTCTGAATGTCGGTACGTTTGCAGGCACCTGGGGCACGCTGTTGCTGAGTGCGAACGGCAACTACACCTTCACCCTGAACAACACGCAGGCGCAGACCCTAAGAGCCGGCGCTACCGCGACGGAAAACTTCGTCTACACGGCCAGTGACGGCCTGCTCAATGGCACGGCACAAGGCGTGTTGGCCGTGACGGTGACCGGCATCAACGACGTTCCGCGCGTGACAGCAGATACGGCGGTACTCACCGAAGACACGGCGTCCATAGCCGGCAACGTGCTCAGCAACGACAGCGATGTGGATACAGGCACAGTGTTGTCCGTCCAAAATCCTGGCACTTATCCGGACGCTTACGGTGCCTTGGTGTTGAACAGCAATGGCAACTGGGCCTACACGCCGAACGCGGAGGCACAGACGCTGGCAGCGGGTGAAGATGTCACGGTGTCGTTGCCGGTTACGGTGACAGACGGCTTGACGGATGTGGCCAGTTCCCTTCAAGTGTCGATGCTTGGCGCCAACGATGCTCCGATCGTTACCACGCCCATCGTCGATCAATCGGCATCGGGCGGCCAGGCATTCAGTTTTGCCCTGCCGACGGGCACGTTCACCGATGTAGACCATAACGATACGTTGACCTTGGCGGCGACGTTGCTGAATGACGCTGCGTTGCCGGCCTGGCTTACGTTCGATGCTGCGACGGGTACGTTCTCGGGTGCGGCGCCGTCAACTGCACAGCAACTGGTGGTCAATGTCGCAGCAACCGATTCGTTGAACGCCAGCGCTACCGATCAGTTCACGTTGACGATTACCGCGGCGCCGACCACTGGCCACGGCAACGAAGGGGTTGGCAATGGTCAGGACGCACCGCCGCCGGGCCACGACAACAACCAGAACGACGGGCCGGGCACCGAGCCAGGCAATCCGGGCAACGCCCATCACGGCAATCCGAACGCAGGCGTCGGCCGGCAGTGGGCGCCGGGCATGCTCAGTTCCTGGGATCTGCTGGAGGGGCTGCTCCAGTTCCAGTTGGATGGTTACGACCCCGAGTCCGAGAGTTACGAGGCGCAGACCGCTCGCCTGCTCGGCAACGAGGCGTTGTCGCTGGATGACCAGATCGAGCGACAGCGTCGAGCGTTTGATAGCTCGCGACACGTTGCCTGACGGCTGCCCTCAAGAAACTCGAATTACGGCGCATGGCTGCTGAATTGGCCGGCAAACCGTTTACCTCGCAGGCCGGCGACGACCTGGCGTTGTTCCGTGAGGCGAAAGCCCGTTATGCCGCTAACCGAGCAGCGTGGTCCGACAGTGCCGGCGGCGCCCAAGAGCAGTTGGAACGCTCGCGTGGGGAGTTGGCCGCTGCCCGGCAGGAATTGACCCGGCTGGAGCGCCAGTTGCCGGTATACCAGGCGGAACTGGCCGCGCTGGAAAGCTTGCGGGCCAAGCACTACGTCAGCGAGCTGGAATACAACGCCAAGAAGCGCGACAACATCGATGCCGAACAGAACCTGCAGGCACAACATTCACGCATCCAGGCTATGGAAGCGGCGGAGCGGCAGGCGAGTCGCCAGTTGTCCACGACGACCACCAGTTACCGGGCAGATCTGGAACGCGAGCGGGTCGCCTTGATGGCGGACGTGCAGCAACTGGAGCAGCAATCGGCCAAGCAACAACACCGCAACCAGTCACTGGAGCTGAAGGCACCGCAGGCTGGCATCGTGAAAGACCTGGCAACGCACACCGTCGGCACCGTGGTCTCACCGGGAACTATTGTGCTGTCACTGGTGCCGGACCAGGAGAAGTTGCTGGCCGAGGTGCAGGTGCGCAACGAGGACATAGGCCGGCTCAAGCCGGGGTTGCCAGTGCACGTGAAAGTGCACGCCTTCCGTTTCCAGCGATACGGGATGCTGGGTGGGACGGTGGAGAAGATCAGCCCGGATACGGCGGGCAATGACTCCCAAGATGGAAGAACGCAGAGAGCACAGAGAAGAGAAAGACAAAGGGACTTAAGGG
>CAYGBB010000268.1:0-3385 GCA_964347985.1 uncultured Moraxellaceae bacterium | reverse complement strand
GTATAGGCTACTTGGTTTGCCTACGAACTGCAAGTGCTGCGGGAAGAACGAGAAACTGGAGAGGATTTCCTCGTTGGTCTTGAAGCTCATGTTGACCATCCAGTAGATGGGCAGCAGCGCAAAGACGATATAGAGAATCAGGAACACGGTGCGCTTCTGGAAGCGATCTTCATTCATGGCCTGCGCCCTCCTTGCTAGCCGTACCGACACGCTGCATCCAGTTGTAGAGAATGAAGCACAGGAGCAGGATGATCAGGAAATAGATCAGCGAGAACGCGGCAGCCGGTCCGAGATCGAACTGGCCGACCGCCTTCTGCGTCAGATACTGGCTGAGAAAGGTAGTGGCATTGCCAGGACCGCCGCCTGTCAGCACGAAAGGCTCGGTATAGATCATGAAGCTATCCATGAAGCGCAGCAGCACGGCAATCATCAGCACGCCGCGCATTTTGGGTAGCTGGATGTAGCGGAATACGGCGAACTTGGACGCGCCGTCTATGCGCGCCGCCTGATAGTAGGCGTCGGGAATGGACCGCAGTCCGGCGAAGCACAGCAGCGCGACCAAAGGCGTCCAGTGCCATACATCCATTGTTAGCACCGTCAGCCATGCGTGCGTGCCGTTACCGGTGTAGCTGTAGTCATAACCCATATTCTGCAGCATCGCACCCAGCAAACCGATGTCGGTGCGACCGAAGATTTGCCAGATCGTGCCCACCACGTTCCACGGAATCAGCAGCGACAACGCCACCACCACCAGCACGGCCGAGGACTTCCAACCCTTCGCCGGCATGGCCAGTGCCAGCATGATGCCGAGCGGAATCTCCACTGTCAGAACCGCCAGCGAAAAGGTCAATTGCCGCCACAACGCGGCATGCAATTCCTCGTCGCGCATTACCTGAACAAACCACTCCGTTCCGACGAAGACGCGTCGCTCGGGAGAGAAGATGTCCTGCAAGGAATAGTTCACCACCGTCATCAAAGGCAGCACAGCGGAGAACGCGACGCAAATCACCACGGGCAGCACCAGCCACCAGGCCTTCTGGTTTACGGGTTTCGTCGTAATCACGGGAGGAGCTCCTCGTTCTTGTAGAAGCACGTGTGTGAGCCCAATACCTCTAACCAGGCGGTGTCGCCGCACGCGGGCGCATGCTGATCGGGACTCAACCGCGCCTTGATCGCCAGATCGCCGCATTGGCCCGTGAGCAGCACGTGGGTGCCGATATCCAGTGCCTGCGTGATGTTTACCGGCAGAGCCGTCGGGTTGTCCACCGCAGTCAGCGCGACGTATTCGGGCCGGATGCCGAGTTTGATCTCGCCTTCCGGCAAGGCAATATCTGGGGCCAGTCTGAGCTTATGCCCGGCTACAACGAGAGTCCGGTCGAGGACCTGCGCCGGAAGAAAATTCATGCCCGGCGACCCGATGAAGTGCCCGACGAATGTGTGCTGCGGCCTTTCGAACAATGCGTCGGCGCTTCCCACCTGCACCGAGCGGCCGCGCGTCATGACCATCACTTGGTCGGCAAAGGTCAAAGCTTCCACCTGATCGTGCGTGACGTAGATCAGCGTTAGTTTCAGCTCGTGGTGAATTTGTTTCAGTTTTCGCCGCAGTTGCCACTTCAGGTGCGGATCAATGACGGTCAAGGGTTCGTCGAACAGCACGGCCGACACGTCGGGCCTGACCAGGCCGCGTCCGAGTGATATCTTCTGTTTGGCGTCGGCGGCGAGGTTCGCGGCGCGCTGATCGAGTTGGCCGCTCAGTTCAAGCATTTCGGCAATTTTACCCACGCGCTTCCTGACTTGATCTTCGGGCATCTTGCGGTTGCGCAGGGGGAAGGCCAGGTTGTCGGCCACGGTCATCGTGTCGTAGATCACCGGAAACTGGAATACCTGGGCGATGTTGCGCTGCTGCGGACTGAGTTGCGTGACGTCCTGGCCGTCGAATTCGACGGTTCCCCGCGAAGGCGCCAGAAGGCCCGACATGATGTTGAGCATCGTCGTTTTGCCGCAACCCGATGGGCCGAGCAGGGCATAGGCGCCGCCATCGGCGAAACTCATCTTCAGTGGCAGCAGCGCGTAGTCCTCATCCTGTTGAGGATTGGCCTGATAGGAATGCGCGAGATCGAGATCGATGCGCGCCATTTCAATGCCGCCCCCGACGTTGGGGCGCCACGAGCAGCGCCCCTTCCGCATCGAATACATAGACATGGGCGGGATTGAGATGCAGGGTCAGCGATGTGCCCAGTTTGAAATAGTGCACCCCCGTGAGCTGCGCCACCACTTCCCCGGCGGCCGTGGACAGGTGCACAAAGGTGTCTGAGCCCGAGATTTCGGCCAGTTCGACGATGCCGGGCAAGGCAACGTCGCCTTCACCTGCCTGCAGACGCAATGCGCTGGCGCGCACGCCGACGGTCAACGCGGTCGTCAGTCGTTTCGCAGCGACTTCCGGCAGGGAAATCGAAAGCGCCGGGCCGGAATTCAATTGCACTCCGAGGCTCATCGCCTCGGCGGCGATCAGGTTCATCGGCGGGTCGCTGAAAGCGCGCGCGACGCGCAGCGACACCGGCGCATGGAACACCTCGGCGGTGGGTCCATACTGCAGCAGTTCGCCGGCATCCATCACCGCAGTGTGTCCTCCCAGCAGCAGGGCTTCACCCGGCTCGGTGGTGGCGTAAATGACGGTTGATTCGCCGGCGGCAAACAACTGGGTGAGTTCCTCGCGCAATTCCTCGCGCAGTTTGTAGTCCAGGTTGACCAGCGGTTCGTCGAGCAACATCAGCGGTGCTCCCTTGGCCAGCGCACGCGCCAGCGCCACGCGCTGCTGCTGCCCCCCGGAGAGTTCGGCCGGATAGCGGTCGAGGAACATGTCGATGTGCAGCCTTTGCGCCAGCGAACGCACGCGTTCGTCAACATTCTTTTCCCCGCGCAGTTTCAAAGGCGAGGCGATGTTGTCGGCGACCCGCAGCGACGGGTAGTTGATGAACTGCTGATAGACCATGGCTACGTTGCGTTCTCGCACCGAAACACCGGTAACGTCGTTGCCATCCACCCGAACGGCCCCCCGGGTGGGAGTATCGAGGCCGGCCATGATCCGCATCAGGCTGGTTTTCCCGGCCTGGGTAGCGCCCAGCAGTACAGTTACCGCATTGCGCTTTGGTGCGAGGTTCATGTCGTACAGCCAAGGTTGCGCCCCGACGCGCTTGCTGATTCCTTCCAGTACTAATTCCATTCCGATTTTCTCCAGGACCGCGGCTTGCTCTGAAGTAGGTACGTCATCAGGCAGCCATTCTCTGTTCGTCCATCCGGGTCATCCAGTCAGCGACTTTCCGTCGCTGGTCTTCTGTCAAGTGCAGCCCACGCCGGGTGCGACGCCACAGCACATCCTCGGCCG
>CAYGBB010000267.1:0-3412 GCA_964347985.1 uncultured Moraxellaceae bacterium | reverse complement strand
CTTGTCAGCCGTGCCGAAGCCGTCATTTCGGAGCCCTCTTTACTGGTATGACCTTTTGATTCCAGCTTGCCGGTCAACACCGGAACAGCACTATGCGGTACCGGCCAATGCCTAGCCAGATCCAGTTGCTGGATCCGGGAAGACAGGTTCCAGGCCACTCCTTTCAGCCACGAAATACTACCCTTTACTTGAAATTTCCCAGCCATCCCATTGAAATTCAATGAATCTATATTTGCAGACTTCCAGTTGGTGCGGGCTTTCCAGTCATACTGCCCAAGAGGTAACTGGCGACCACGTAACTGCACGTCACCCTGGCTCTGCAAGCCGGTCCGGTCACCCGCCACGCGCAATGTGCCACCCTGGCTGGCCAGCACCTGTTCCTTCCACCAGGGCAACTCGACAACTTTCCACTGCAGGGTTGCGCTATAGGGCAACGCCGGCTGCAGTGGTTTGACATGCCCGCTGGCACTGGCCACAAAGGGCCCTTTCGAGTCCAGTTGCAGGGCAAGATCAGCCACTTCCTGAGTGAGGTGTACTGAGACAGGCTGCCAGCCCTCCGCCAGAAAAGGCTTGTAGGCAAGGCTGCCCTTGAGGTCGAGCGGGTAGCCTCCGTGCAAGCGGATAATGCCTTGCAGGCGCAGGCGCCCAATCTGCTCCTGATCCGCCAGCAAGCTGTCCACCCTGACCTTCGTGCCCCACCACTGGCCGGACAGGATCACTCGATCCAGTGTCAGCGGGGCCTCGGCCTGCCAGTTCAGCAGGCTGCCCCCCTGAATATCGAGCTCATGAATGATGAGCCGGACAGGTAAGACCAATAATGGCAGCTTGACAGGCTTACCCGTCGGGGGCGTCAGCATTTTGAGGGCGACATCCTCAGCCTTCAGCATCCTGAGCTCAACATCACCACGCAACAGTTGCAGCAGCGACCAGCGCGCCAGCACATGCCGGATATGCAGATCCAGCTTGGCCGTCCGCAGGTGAACATCACGCAGCTCCAGCCCGTTCAGCAGCGTGCCGCTCTGATAACGCCAGCTCAGGAACCTTTGCATGCCGAAACCCTGCTCCAGCACCCAGCGACTGCCCGTCTCGCTGCCCAGTATAGCCAGCAAGGGCAAAAGCATCAGGATAAAGAGGAGCAGCCCCCAGAGCAGTGTACGCAAGAGCACACGACCGGAGCGCCGCAGATGCTGGTACCACATCAGAGATTCGGCCCCATGGAAAAGTGCAACCTGAAAGGTTTGTTCGGCTCGGATACCGCCCAGGCAAAATCAAGACGGATCGGCCCCACCGGGGATATCCAGCGCACGCCAAATCCGGAGCCTATATTGAAAGGCTCGTTTATCGAGTCGAAGGCACTGCCACCATCCGTAAATACAGCGGCCCGCCAGTGCGGAATAAAGGTGTAATCGTATTCGGCACTGCCAGTGAGCAGATGGCGCGCCCCTATCGCCACACCGTTTGCATCACGTGGCGAAACAGACTTGTAGCCATAGCCACGAATACTCTGGTCGCCACCGGCAAAGAAACGCATGGACTGCGGGACATCATCAAACCGGGTGGTGATGATGGTGCCCGCATCCCCACGCAGCAGGAACTGGTGTTTGTCTGCCAGCGTGCGTAAAAAGCGCAGCCCTCCCCGCAAGGAAACCAGCGAGGCATCAGACAGCACCTGATCCGACGCCACCTCCATCTGATAGAACTGGCGATCACCCCAGAAAGGATCAATGCCACCCTTGATACGGGTACGATCCAGACTGATACCCGGCAACACCAGATCCTTTTTTACTTCAGGAGAAAACGGTGAGTCTGTCGTGTCGCGGTTAAAACGCAAGGAATACGTACGCTGCCAGTCGCTGTCCTGCTTGATCTGGCGCCGCACCCCCAGCACGGTATTCCAGGTCACGACTGTTTCGATATCCTCACGCTTCACCCCGTAGAAATACTGCAGGGTGTCATTGATGGGATGCATCAGGGGCACAGTGTATTTGGTCTCGAAGCTGGAGCGTACCGGCGACAACTCAGCGTTGGCCTCAATACTGTGGCCGCTGGTGTTCAGCAAAGGGCGGCGGGCCTTGATGGTGAGTCGTTCACGCACATCCGTGGAATAGCCAACACCAAAATCAATATTGTTGGGAGTTTCCTGGCGCAACATCACCGAAATGGGGACGGCATTATCCACCGTCTTGTCCCTCTCGAGATGGACGCGAACCTCACTGAAATACCGGGAGTCCAGCAGCACCTTGTTGAACTTGATGACAGCACTTGCCTCATAGGGATCACCTTCCGCAAAGGGCAGAAACCGTTGCAGAAGACCGGGGGTGAGCAGGTCCTGCTCACTGCCATCCGCCTTGACGAAAGCCACCGGCCCGAAGCGGTAACGCACCCCGCTGTTATAGACCAGTTCAATGTCTGCCGTATGGCGCACAGGATCAACACTGACCTCATGCTGCACCCACTCGGCATCAAAATAGCCGCGATCAAGCCCCAGATTCTGGACAGTCGATTTCAGTGCCTCGTATTTGCCATGATGAAGCACATCCCCCACATGCAAGGGCATGCCTTCACGCACGGCAGTGAACGCAATGTCGTTACCCGCCTCACCACTGAATACCAGACCGAGCTTGCTCACCCGTACCGGCTCGCCGAGGGTAATGCTGACGAGAATGGCTTTTTTCGTACGATCTATCTCATGGCGGGCGTCGTAATAGCCCATGGCCTGCAGGCCATCATGCAGGCTGTCGTTGATACGTGCCCGTGTTGCGCGCCAGGACTGCATATCCTCCGTGGTGAGCCTGCCGATATAAGCAATGATGTTTTCCTTGATCGCATCATTAACGCCAACGCCGCGCACTTCAATCGCCACATCAGCCGCTGCGTCAGCCGCCCATGCAGGCATGGCCAGCAAGAGCAGAAAGCCCAGCAAAAGCGCATGTACACTGCATGCCGCCCTCCATGCCTGTCCCGCTGCCCGCACTGCTTTCATGCCACCATTATCCCTTTGCCTGATGCTGTTACCCGGCACTGCACGAAAAAATCGCATCATAGCGGCTTTCACCGGGCGCAGTTATCCCGCATTTGTTTTCAGATGCTACCCAGGCGCCGTCATCCTGCCATGGATATTTTTTCAACAGATCCTTAAGCTTGCCCACCCAGACGGAAGATCCGGCACTGCCTCAGCGAGCATTGCCCGCCACAAGGATGTGCAGAACCTCATCGGGTGAATCCACCAGGCATGTCTGCAACCCGAAAGGGGGGCAGACAAGGCACAAGCAGCCGGCAACGACGACTCCCGGCCAAGCGGGCAAGGCCTTCGCAAGCCCGGTGCATCCCCCCTTCAGATCGGCGATCAAAAACGTTATGAAGCGCTTTTCACCACCCCACTGCCCATCATCACTGCCTCGTGGATCAAGCC
>CAYGBB010000266.1:0-3413 GCA_964347985.1 uncultured Moraxellaceae bacterium | reverse complement strand
GGCAGGCGCTATCTATCGTATTGAATACGACAAGCAGGGCTCTCTTGATGCAGCCAGAAAGTTTTCGAAAGATCCCAGATTTCGTCTGGTTAATGTGAAGGAAGGTACTGTCTCTGAGTCAACAGCGATCAAGTCCTACGCTGAGGCATCACTGGTCGATACCATCAGCAAGGCATTTGATTCGGCAGAGAGCAAGGCTCAGGGGCCGACGCATCTGGATTTGCTGAAGGATGTTTGGGGGCGTGCATCACCCGAAGAGCGGGCCGGATTCAGGGTGTGGCTGGATCAGCAACCAGAATGATGAGCGGGTTTGTGGTCAGCTGCATTTCATCACGTTGCTGATTTTTTCAGTTGGCAGAGAAACAGCAGCCGTTTGACGAGCAGTGCCGTGGCCGGAAAGGTCACGGCATACGTCAGACCGATTTCCCATGAAATGCCTGGATATACGGCATAGGCAAGGGCAACCCCGATGCCAGAGTCGATCTGGTCTGTCAGGATGAAAAGCGCTCGATGACGTGCAGGTGTTTCACCTGGTGCAATGCCGAGGTGTCGCTTGATCAGCGAGTTGGGAAGCTCAGCCAGCGTGTAGCCTGTACCGGCGAACAATCCTGCCAGTAACAGTGTCGGCAATAACGGCAGTATTGATGCGCTTCCAAATATCCCCTCACCACCCTGCCATAGCTCGACAGGCCAGAGACACACTGCACCGAATGCGGTTAGCAGCGGCATCAGGATGAACCCACGCCATGTCTTGTTGGCACCAAAACAGGTTTCCCAGACCGGCTTTTTTAGCGCAGGTAACCAGTTTTGTGTGACGGCCAGCATGTGCAGCACACCACCAATCACTATCGGAATCTGCAAATAGAATGCGGTCAGCAGTATTTCAGCCATGAATCACCCCGTACAGGTGCAGACCGAAGAATACGATCGCGCCTCCCAGAGTGAGGCTCAGGATATGCGACAACTTGCTGAACTTGAAAAAAGGACGTCGCCATACCATGGCATGACTGAAAGCAAGCAGGGTAATGGCCAGGCACGTGTTTAACCAGAGTGTGGGAAGCACGAGGTCAAGCAGCAGGTATCCGGCGAGAATGAAAACACTCCAGAAAACCGGCATGCCTAGATACGCCAGTCCATTGCTTTCCTGGATGTTACCGATGTCGTTGAATACTGCCAGTCGTGTACATCCGCAGGCAATCATCGGTAGCAGGAACACGGACCAGCCGGCATTGAAGCCATGCATGTAAAGCAGCAGGGAGGGTGTGACCAGATAGATCAGCACATCCATGAAGCCATCAAGGTAGCGTCCGAAATTACGCTCCAGCTTCAGGCGACGTGCAAACATGCCATCCAGTGCATCGCCCAGCATGGCGATAAAAAGACAAGCAGTGGCCAGGTAGAACTGCTTTTCAAGAAGGGCTGCGACTGCAAGAGACGTAGTCAGTACCCCGGACAGGGTTAGCACGTCGACCGCGTTGAGACGGATGATGTAGCGTGACGTTGTCATGCGTGTTTTCCGGAGTCAATTGCCTGAAGACGCAGGCGGCCGCTTTTTAGCCACTCCCGCAACCGGGGGCGATCAATTTTGCTGTTATGGCGTGCATCGACCGGCATGCTGTGCACATAAGCAATACGTGTACTGTCCAGCGTGTGGCGGCGCAGGATCGGAATGATTTTTGCGTCCTGACTGAATTGACCCTTGATGACCAGTACAGGCCCATCAGCATCATCGATCAGTGCACTGCGCTCGATGCCAGGCAGGGCGTCAAGTTCTTTTTCCACGGCAAAGGGACTCAGGTTTTTTCCATTTGCACGGATGCGATCCTTGATGCGCCCTGTCAGCCATAGCCGGCCCTGATTATCAAAGAAACCGGTATCACCTGTGCGATGCCAGACGCTACCGTTACTGCGCGCAATCTTGGTTTCACGCGTCGCCTCCGGATTTTCCACATAGGCTTTCAGTACGTGAGGCCCGGAAACCAGAATTTCGCCTTCGGTACCGTTCAGGGTTTGTGCATGGGTTACGTCATCTTCAGTCTGCAGTGGCGAGTCGGTAGAAACTATGCACACCGTTGCCATTTCTGCCGGATGTCCGACGAGGTGACCAGCATGCTGGTGCCAGTCTGTTATCAGGATATCAATGTTTACATCGGCGATAGGTTCGGCTTCCGTCGAGCCATAGACCACGCGGATTTCGGCATGGGGAAACACAAGCCGGCAACGCTCGGCCAGAGCCCAGGTCAGTGTTGAACCACCGATAATGACCGAGCGAACATGCCCGGCAATAAGATGATGAGCCAGGGCATAAGCCGTGATCCGGTCCATATAGGCAGGAGAGCCGGCTATGCGGGTGACATGCTGGCGCATGATTTGTGCAAATACTCGCGGGGCAGCAACATTACCGGGGAAAGCGAGATCGGTATCCGGCAGTATGGTGGAGATACCACAGCAAAGGTTGTGCAGGACAAGCACCGGGAATACCGGAAGGTCAATGTCATTGTCCTGGTCAAGCCAATGTGAACGGATGGCAAGGTGCTGGGCAATCAGGCTGCCATGGGTGCGATCAGCACCCTTTGGCAAGCCCGTGCTGCCTGAGGTGAAAGTAATAAGCCCGGGTGAATTTTCGTTGAGCAGATGACATTCAGGAGACGTATTTTCGGGCGTTACCAACTGGCGGAAATCCCGAACACCCAGCGAGCGGCCATCCAGTGCAAATCGCGAAATTTTCCAGAGTGCCGGGAACAGCCACCAGTATTTCATGATGGCCCGGTCACCAATAACGGCAGTAGCATGTGCTCGGGTCAGCGTGGCGCGCAGCCGGTTACGGGGCATGCCCCGCTCAACCATGACCGGCACCATGCCAAGCCCCAGCAGGGCAAGCAGCGTGACATAAAGGGAGATGCCGGGCGGCGTGAATAGCAGCACGCGGTCGCCGCATGACAACCCTGATTTTTTCAGCGCAGATTGCTGTTTGCCCACGGCACTCAGCAGTGCACCATAAGTAAGATCTTCATGTGCTCCCGCGGGTGCAGCAATGTCAGGGACACGTAAAGCAAGGCGGTCTGGATGACGGCGTCCTGCCTCAAAAATACGGGTACAGAAATTAACATCGTTCATAGCGGGCTCTGGTACAGCGCATAGAGGTGACTGAATCCGCCGCCATGGCGCAACGCGAACTGACGCGAGTTATTGTCTTCCCTGACCAGTGTGCCGGCCAACCCGTCATAGATGCCGTCGGCCCTGAGGCTGAGCTCGCAGCCCATGGCAGTGAACAGGCCGTGGGCCCGGAAGTCAGGGTGCACGCCACCGGTTTTGGCAAGGCCGCGGCGAGGCGGGGGGAGCTGCTCAAAATGGGTGTCGTAATGAATGTCACCGGGCCGGATACGGGGTGCACTGGTTTGGCGGAGCAAGGT
>CAYGBB010000265.1:0-3449 GCA_964347985.1 uncultured Moraxellaceae bacterium | reverse complement strand
TGTCGCCATCATGAACAGCCCGCAGGCGAGAGCGCCGTACTATGTGGATATCGCCCATCGCACCTCGTTGATGTATGCCTTTGCCGCCATGTTGCTGGCCGTATTCGCTTACCTGAGCGTGTGGAGTGATGCCACCAATTTCTGGGCGACGCTGGCGCAGGTGGTTTTTTTTGGTGCCGCGATTTTCACCTACATCGTGCATGGCGCACTGGGCGACACCAACAACCAGCTGCAGCGGCCGCACCGTCTGGGTAATGCCACGTTGCCGGGCTTCATGATCCAGGGCTTCATGTGGGCGTTGATTGCCGGTGAAGTCGGCGGATTCCTGGTGCTGTTTGCCGGGGCGATCAAGGCATTGCCGCTGACGATTCCTGTCTGACGGCCTGACGGTGTTGCCGGTACATGTGCAGTACCCATTCGCCCGCAGGCCTGTTCCGGAACAGCGCACGCTGATCGGCATTACCGTCGGTGACATGCCTGTCGGGCCACGGGCTTTGTTCCGGACCGATAAGGGGGGCCAGCATGGCCGCAGCAGTCAGGTCGGCCAGCGTGAATGCGTTGCCCACCAGATAACACCCCGCATTTCCGTTTGTCCGCTGCTCAATCAGTTCAAGCGCATTCATCACATGCTGCCATGATGCGGTCACGCGTGCCGGTCGCACATCAAAGGTGCGCCGTATCATCTGGCGCAGCACGGGCCGGAGCAGGCGCTCCAGTACCGGATGACGTGTGGTGTAGCCGCGAAAAAATATTTCGTTAACGCGCGGACTGTCCACGGCCAGGCTCCACACGCAACGGCGTACATGATCCCCGATGTCGTCGAAATACTGCTCCAGAGAAAGCACGGCCTCACGCTGTTCCGGGTTTGCGGGCAGCAGTGACGGGGACGGGTATGTTTTTTCGAGATACAGGGCAATGTCTGTCGAATCGCCGACGGCTACGTTGCCGTCCAGCAACACCGGCAAGGTGCGAATGCCTGCCAGCCGCCATGCGGTCAGCATGTGGGGGCCGGGAATCAGGTTGACATGGGTATAGGCAATTCCCTTTGTCTGCAGATTCCAGGTTGTCTTTTCGCAGTAGAGCGAGAGTGGAAACTGGTAAAGGCGGCGAGATTTTCCGGTCATGATCACCATGTCCTTGTGCGCGCTTGAATCCTGCTTATTTTCAGCATTCCGTTTTCCTGCGAGAGCTGCAGCTCGATGTCGCTTTCCTGCCCGGTAGCAGTGCCGAGAATGATGCGGTTCTCCCGCAGCCGGAACCGGGCCAGCAGGCTTTTTGATGCGGGCACTGCCTGCCACTCCACCTTGCTCATGTCCAGTTGCTCCTGTTTGCCAAAGTGCCAGGTTGCCCTGACCTGTTGCAGGTAGTCATGACGTGTCATCGTGAAGTGTTTTGGCGGTGTACTGTCCTGCCATTCCACCTTGAACGGGGCGTTGCCGGTAATCAGGCTGTCCAGTGTGCGAAGGTCGTGCTTTTGGAGTGCAGTAAAATAGCGTTGCAGCAGTTGCTCGCCGGACTGGCGATCCGCTGCTGCGGGTGATGATGATGGTTGTGGCGATGGTTGTGATGAGGATGCCGCCAGTGCACTACCGCTGTGTACCAGCAGGCAGGCAAGGAACGTGGTCAGCCATGATGTCATGTCACTCCCTCCCGTCGCTGCATTCGGCATGTGCCGAGTCCTGCTTGCAGCGTACCTTTTTCATCAGCGCCATCATGCGGCGGTCATAGATGCCTTCGGCGGTAAGCGTAATCCGCGCTTCGCGCATCATGTCGCGGTATTTTTCATGGTCGCCATCCGGTGGCGGGAAAAAATAGAGGATGCTGTCTTCCGCCTCGCGAATGGCCGCAAGGGCCGTATCAAACTGCGTATGAAAATAGGCGCGTGACTGCTGGCCAAATTTCTCGGGAAAAGCGGTCTTGCGCAGGATCAGCTGGAGCGTCAGCTGGGCAACAGGCAGTTTCACGACAACGCCTTTGGTGCCCACGCCCTTGTACATTTCCAGCGGCATGTAGGCCACGCCCGGTGCCACGGCGACATCCACCACACCATTGTTGAATTTTCCGGCAAACGTGGAAATGTCGGCGGTGACGGCTTGCGCACCAATACGTTCGGCCATGCGTATCTGGGCGCGATCATGTTCCAGCACGGCCAGCCGTTTCCCGGCCATCTTTGCTACGTTGTCGATGCGGCGATCCCGGATGAAAAGATACGCAGCGCCCAGCGGCAGGATGCCGGCTGTTTCATAGGCGCCGCTGCTCATCAGTGCGGATGCCTCCGGGCGGGCCAGTGTGTGTATCAGCATTTTCAGGGAGGGATAGTCGGGCAGGGCGCCGACGGAATCGATGCTGCCCGAGAAGGCATTGAACTGCCGGGCGCGCACACCACTGAGCAGGACGCCGTCGCATTGGCCGGCCTTGAAGTCTTCGGCGGCGACACGTTCGTCGGTGTAGGGACGGAGCGAGAGGGAGGCTCCCCAGTGACGGGCACTCAGTGTGTACTCTCTCAGACTGCTCATGACCGGCCCCTGGGCACCGGCGATGTCAAACACGCAGAGCATCTGCGCCTGACCGGCGGACGCCGCCAGCATCATCATGATGCCAATGAAAAACCGTGTGCCCACTCCTGTGATCTCCCGCTGTCCCTGAATACCCTAGTCCCTGAATACCTAGGCCGTCTGGATGTGTATGATGTAAACATCAGGTTCGCCGAGAATGTTCACAATGTCAACATCGGGTACGGCAAAAGCAGCCGGTGACTATCACCACGGCAATCTGCGCGAGGCGCTGGTGGCGGCAGGCCTTGCCCTGCTGGCCACACAAGACAGTGCCGACATCAGCATGCGCGAGCTGGCACGGCAGGTGGGTGTGTCGCCCAATGCCACGTATCGTCATTTTGACAGCAAGGAAGCCCTGCTGGCCGCCATGGCATCGCAGGGCTACCGGATGCTGGCTGACGCACAAAAACAGGCCGCCATGTCGTGCGTGCATCCTGTCGAGATGTTCATGCGCAGTGGCTGCGCCTATGTCGATTTTGCACGACAGCATCCGGCGCTGTTCCGCCTGATGTTCAGCCACTTCAAGGTTGGCAGTCACAGTGATGAAATGAAGGAGTCAGGGCTGCTGGCCTATGACGGCTTGCGCCAGGGGGTGGCGGCTGCACTCAAGCTTGATCCGGAAAGTGACGCGGTCACGATTCCTGCCATTCACTCCTGGTGTCTGGTGCACGGGCTCAGCCAGCTTATTCTGGATGGCCAGCTTGACGAGGAAATGGCAGGTACCAGCGATATTGTGCAGGCCGTCCTGATCCAGGCGGCGGCTTTTGGCCGGCAGCTTGCGGTGTGGGAACAGGGCACCTGACGGGGTGCCCCGGTTTCATCGGGCTGTCGCAATCCAGTTGCCATGAAAACCGAGCGGTACACGCACGGGCAGCTCGATCACCGCCTGTGGCT
>CAYGBB010000264.1:0-3465 GCA_964347985.1 uncultured Moraxellaceae bacterium | reverse complement strand
GGCCATAGGCCATCCAGGCATTCGCCGCCAGCCCGTCGCGGCCACCACGACCGGTCTCCTGATAATAGGCTTCAATGCTTTTGGGCAAATCCAGATGCGCAACAAAGCGTACGTTCGGCTTGTTGATACCCATGCCGAAGGCAATGGTGGCCACCATCACCAACCCTTCTTCCCGCAAAAACCGTGTCTGGTTTTCCTCACGCACCGCACCCGACAGCCCGGCATGGTAAGGCAAGGCACGAATACCCCGCTCGTTCAGGGACACCGCTGTTTTATCCACCTTGTTGCGCGACAGGCAATACACGATGCCGGCATCCCCCTGGTGTTCGCGACGGATAAACGCCTCCAGCTGATCCAGTGATTTCTGCTTGGGGACGATACGGTAGAAAATATTCGGACGATCAAAGCTGGAGATGAAGGTTTCCGCGTCCTCCAGACTCAGTCGCTGTGCAATATCCGCTCGTGTACGTGGATCCGCCGTCGCCGTCAGCGCAATGCGTGGCACATTCGGGAACTGGTCCTTTAGGACAGACAACCCCAGATAATCCGAACGGAAATCATGCCCCCAATGCGAGACACAATGTGCCTCGTCAATCGCAAACAGGGCAATCTTCACTCGGGAGAGCTGATCCAGCATCCGTGCAGTGACGAGTCGCTCTGGCGCCACATAGAGCAGGTCCAGGCGACCGTCCAGTAATTGCGACTCAATCGCCTGGGCTTGCTGGAAATCCAGCGTCGAACTGAGATAGGCCGCACGCACGCCAGACTGCACCAGCGCAGCGACCTGATCCTGCATGAGGGCGATAAGCGGGGAAATGACAATGGCAGTGCCCGGTCGCACCAGAGCAGGCACCTGATAACACAGGGACTTGCCACCACCGGTCGGCATCAGGACGAGGGCGTCACGGCCCTCAACCACCGCGTTGACGATCGCCTCTTGCGGGCCGCGGAAAGCATCGTAGCCAAAAACGTGTTGCAGGATATCGCGGGCATTAGCATTCATGGGCGGCGATTATGGGGGATGGCAGCAAGACTGTCAGTAAGCGAGATCAGTGACCTGCATGACTGGCATGGGTAGGGAAACCCGCCACACTCGACTACAATCGTGGCCTGACCAGGAGAAACCCCCTATGCACGAACTACATGCCCTGCCCGACACGACCCGCCAGGTGCTGGAAAACTTTCTGAACGGCGATGACAACACGGACGGGCTGGACTTTGTGGCCACCCACGGCTTCCTGACCGCCATCACTGTCGGGCCTGGCGTCCCGCCCGTTGATGAGTGGTTGCACGCCCTGTTTGATGAGCAGCCTGTTTGTGCCGATGCTGCCCAGGCCATACTGATCCGCGACGCACTGCAGGTCTGGCAGAAAGCCATCCATGCCACGCTCTATCATGGCCAGCCGATCGCCATGCCCTGCACGCTGACCCTCAAGGCCACGGAATCCACCGACCTCAACGACTGGTGCGTCGGGTTCATGGAGGGCATGTTCCTGCGTGAAGCCAACTGGTACGAGGGCGATGAAGACCTGATCGCCGACCTCACCCTGCCCATGATGGTGTTGTCCGACCTGATTGACGAGCCGGAGCTGCAGCCCCTGCGCCGCGACCCCAAGCTGAGCCAGGAGCTGGCCCAGCAGATTCCCGATGTGCTGACGGAAATCTACCTGCACTTCCACGCCCCGCGCGGCAGCGGCATGTAAGTGACCCGATGCTGCCGCATTCCCGGATGTGGCAGCAGATAGCCTCAGCCCTCGAGGCCGCGAGCACGGGCCAGTGTGATCTGGTGCATGCGCTCACGCAGGCGAGCCTTCCTGTCGTCCGTGACCGTTGCTGCACAATGCATACAGCTCACGCCCTCTTCATAGTCTGCTGACTCACGCTCCTCCGGTTTGACCGGATGCCCGCAGCCAAAACACATCTCGCTGGCGCCCTCGCCCAGGCCATGCGTCACCCCGACGCGGTGATCAAACACGAAGCACTCGCCCTCCCAGAGACTTTCCTCAGGCTTGACCTTCTCCAGGTATTTCAGGATACCGCCCTTGAGATGAAACACCTCGGCATAACCTTCGCCCAACATGAAACTGGATGCCTTTTCACAACGAATGCCTCCTGTGCAGAACATGGCGACCTTGCGGTGACGGCCCGGATCGAAATGCTCGCGCACATATCCGGGAAACTCACGGAAACTGTGCGTATGGGGATCAACCGCGTTGCGGAATGTGCCCAGTGCCACCTCGTAATCATTACGTGTATCAATCACGACAACATCAGGATCACTGATCAGGGCATTCCAGTCCTCCGGATCAACATACGTCCCCACCAGCCGGTTAGGGTCCACGCCCGGCACGCCCAGCGTGACGATTTCCTTCTTGAGCTTGACCTTCATGCGCCGGAACGGATGCTGCCCACTGAAGGACTCCTTGTGCTCCAGCACCGCCAGACGGGCGTCTGAACGGATATAGGCCAGAATGGCATCAATACCTTCCCGACTGCCCGAGATGGTGCCATTGATGCCCTCCTCGGCCAGCAACAATGTGCCCCGGATGCCCAGGGCCAGACACTGCTCTTTCAGGGGCTGCTGCATGTCCCGGAAATCCGGCAAGGCGGCAAAATGGTAAAGCGCCGCCACGACAACTGGGTCACCCACGCTTGCTACCCCCTTTACAGGCCGGGCTGTCCGGAGCCATTCCGGTTTCTGCCCACTCGTCTGGGGTATAGAGATGCAAGGCCAGCGCATGCAAGCCCTGCTTCATCTCATCCGCCAGCAGGGCATAAACCCTCTGGTGCCGGGCCACCGAACGCAAACCGGCAAACGCGTCACTCACCAGCACCACCTTGAAGTGGGTGTCCTGGCCGGCACTGTGATTGTGTGACTCATTCAGCACCTCCAGATGCAGCGGAGAAAAACCGCTTCGGAGATGCTCCTCAATACGTTGCTGGCGGGACATGACTCAAGACTCCAGGTGCAAGGGCAGGAACAGTGCTCGGCAATTATACGGCCAATAGCCTCCCTGGGGGTGGTTACACCACTCGTCGCAAACATGACCCAGCAGTCTCGAAATGGCTATCCCGTCCGGAATCAGGGCATATATTCATCCAACAGCCCGTGGCGAATCGGGCCATAAGCCTGCCCGGCACAATCAATGGAGTCGCCCCATGAGCATCCAGTTTGTAAAGAACACTCCGGACACTATCCGTTTTTTTCCAGAGCCCGGCTCGCCCGAAGCACAAATGACCGAGCACGAGATCAACGACATCGCCGAGATCTTCCAGACGCCCCTGACAGGCAGCTACAACTGGGATTACGCCACCGTCGACGGCCGTATCCGCAAACTGTACCAACTGGGCAAGGAACTGAACTGGAACCAGGAAACCGAGTTGAACTGGGAGCAGACCTATCCGAAAAGCCAGCCTCCGGTAGACCAGAACTTCAATCCCTTTGTCGGCTATGAACCCTTCGAG
>CAYGBB010000263.1:0-3499 GCA_964347985.1 uncultured Moraxellaceae bacterium | reverse complement strand
TAGGCGGGAGCGTCATGACCGGTCATGGTGATGTTCCTTCGCTGAGCGGTCTGATGAGGGGTTGCCATGGTCATGATGGCCATGATGCATAAAATGATGCATGAGCGGGCAGGCCAGAAAGATCAGGTAGGGCAGAAACCCCAGCAAATGCGCCCTGTGCTCCGTCAGCAGGTAAAATGTCGCGACACCCCCCAGCACAAGCAGGGAGATGCCGCTACGTGAGCGCCAGAATGAGCTACTGGTGTAGGGGCATGGCTCTGCCATGACGCACCTCCGTGTCTGGATTTACTTCTTCGCTGCGCCAGCTTTCTGCTGGTCGAGCATCATCTGCATCATCATTTCCATCATGTCCATGCGCTGATTCATGGGCTTGTGCATATCCATGCAGCTACCCATGTTCATGCCGCCCTTGTCATCCTGCTCCATGCCGTCCTTGCCCATCATGCCCATTCCCATATCCATCCCGGGCTGTCCCTGCATGGCCTTCATCATGTCCATGCCTTCCTGCATGAGCTTCATGTTCTCGGTCATCAGCTTCTGGCGTTCGGTCGGCGTTTTTGCCGCCATCATCTTTTCGTGCAGATCGCTCATGCGCGCCATTTGCTCTTCGTGGCTGGTGAAGTTGGTTGTGGCGGGGGGCGTAACAGTTGATGGGGTGATGGTACTGGCAGGGGCGGTGCTCTTCTGGCCATGGCTATGGTCATGCTCTGGCGCGGGAGCGGCAATTGCGGAGATCGACAGCAAGGCGGCACAGATGGTGACCGGAATGAGGGTGGGGAGTTTGCTGGACATGAGATATTCCTCAATAGATTGAGTGGACTTGGGCAAGACCATTAACAGTGTAGACAAATAGCGCCGACCGGGTTGATTCTGGTCAATCAAACGGGTGCACCTGATGAGTCAAAGTGACGTTGGGCATCCGACACCATGCGCCTGACGCACCAGCGAGCATAAGCGCCTCCCAGTAGCCAGCCCAGAACCCGGGCCGGGCCCCGGGGCAGGTGGTAGGAAATATGGATTCGCAACTGGCTGAAAGAAGAGTCGGACGTGATCTCGAAGCCCATTTCGTACTCACCGATGATGAGCAGCCTGGGCGAGCCGACTGTGTGCCAGGTTTTTCGAAATGGAATTTCGCGACAGGTAATGACTTCATCCACACGAAGGGTTAGCCCGAGCACGCGCCCACTGAGCTGGATGTGCGAGCCCGGAGCCCTGCCCTGTGCCGCGTCGAATTGATAGTTCATGGTGTAACCCAGCATCATCCATGAAGACTGGCTCATGTGTGCACCCAGACGACGCGGGTCATCCATGTACGCAAATAGCTCCGTGGCTGGTGCTGGAACAGTCGCGGTGAATTCGTAGTGAAAATCGTTATCCATAACGCCCTCAAAATTCTGGCCTGGTCTTCACAATCAACATTGCGGCAACTGTCTGATCAGTATGCAAGCAGGTTAGTTCTATGCCGGGGAAACCAGACTTCAAATTTTAAATATACTCAATTGCTTATGCGGCGCTTTTGACGCTGCATCATGCGGTAGGCCGCTGGCAACACAAACAGGGATAGCAAGGGTGCACTGATCATCCCGCCCACCATCGGTGCCGCGATCCGGCTCATGACCTCCGACCCTGTCCCGCTGCCAAGCAGAATGGGCAGTAATCCTGCCAGAATCACGGCAACCGTCATGGCCTTTGGCCTGATGCGCTGTACGGCCCCCTCTCTGATTGCATTATCCAGTTGTTGTGCGTCCAGATTGCCGATGGAGTTCTGCCCGTAAGTGATTGCCTGCTTGAGATAAAGCAGCATGACGACACCGAATTCGGCCGCCACGCCTGCGAGTGCAATAAAGCCGACGCCAGTGGCGACCGAGAGGTGATAACCCATCAGGTAGAGGAACCAGATGCCGCCCGTGAGTGCAAAAGGCAGTGTGAACATGAGCAGCAGTGCCTCGTCCACTTGCCGGAACGTGAGATAGAGCAGCACAAAAATGATGAGCAGGGTTGCCGGGACCACGAGCTTCAAACGTGCATTGGCACGCTCCATGAACTCGAACTGTCCCGAATAGCCGAGGCTGATGCCCGGCTTAAGTTTTACTTGCCCGGCAATGGCCTCACGCAGGTCGTGAACAACCGATGACAGGTCGCGACCGTGAACATCCACGTAGACCCAACCGGATGGCCGGGCATTTTCACTTTTCAGCATGGGCGGGCCTTCACTGATGCGCAGCTCTGCGACCGTCCCCAGCGTGATTTGCTGGCCACCCTCGGTCAGCACGGGCAGTTGCCGCAGATTTTCTAATGAATCGCGCAGCTCTCTGGGATAACGCACACTGATCGGAAAGCGGGCCAGTCCTTCCACGGTTTCACCGATATTTTCACCTCCGATGGCGGAGGTCACCACAGACTGTACATCTGCGATATTGAGGCCATAGCGAGCGGCTTTCTCGCGATTGATGATGACATCGACATAGCGTCCCCCTGTGAGACGCTCGGCCAATGCGGAGCTGACGCCTGGAACGGTCCTGGCGACGCGCTCAACCTCTCGTGCCATGTTGTCGATCTCAACAAGACTGGTGCCTGAAACCTTGACCCCTATCGGGCTTTTGATGCCGGTAGCCAGCATGTCGATGCGATTGCGTATTGGTGGTACCCAGATATTGGATAGCCCGGGAACCTGTACGGCACGATCCAGTTCTTCCACCAGCTTTTCCGGCGTCATGCCTAGCCGCCATTGGTCTCTCGGTTTGAACTGTATCGTGGTTTCGAACATTTCCAGTGGTGCCGGATCTGTTGCGGTATCGGCACGTCCGGCCTTGCCAAAAACCGACTTTACTTCCGGCACTGTGCGAATCATGCGATTCGTTTGTTGCAGCAGCGATGATGCTTTTGAGGCCGACAAGCCGGGCAATGCCGACGGCATATACAGCAAGTCCCCCTCATCCAGTGATGGCATGAATTCACCACCGAGCCGGGACAGTGGCCAGGCAACCGTGGCAAACACCACTGCAGCGGCGAGCAAAGTGGCTTTAGGGTGAGCCAGTACCTTGTCTAACGCAGGACGGTACAAGGCAATCAGGAAACGGTTTAGCGGATTATGTGCTTCCGCCGGAATCCGGCCGCGAATCCAGTATCCCATGAGCACCGGCACCAGTGTGACAGACAGTCCGGCGGCGGCAGCCATTGCGTAGGTTTTGGTAAAGGCCAGCGGTCCGAACAAACGGCCTTCCTGTGCCTGCAGCGTGAACACCGGGATAAACGAGAAAGTGATGATCAGCAGGCTAAAGAACAATGCGGGCCCAACTTCACTCGCGGCCTCCATGATGACGCGCCAGTGCCGTTCGCCTTCCAGCGTTTCACCAGGATGTTCGTGTTGCCATACCTCGATCCGTTTGTGCGCGTTCTCGATCATGACCACCGCCGCATCGACCATGGCACCGATGGCAATCGCGATGCCACCGAGTGACATGATGTTGGCGTTGAGGCCTTGTTGACGCATGACAAT
>CAYGBB010000262.1:0-3508 GCA_964347985.1 uncultured Moraxellaceae bacterium | reverse complement strand
GCTACCACAAGATCATCATCATGACCGACGCCGACGTCGACGGCGCGCACATCCGTACCCTGTTGCTGACCTTCTTCTTCCGTCAGCTGCCGGAGCTGATCGAGCGTGGCTACATCTATATTGCCCAGCCGCCCCTGTACAAGGTGAAGAAGGGCAAGCAGGAGCAGTACCTGAAAGACGACGACGCCATGGCCGAGTACATCACGGCGGCGGCGGTCGAGAATGCCGCACTGTTCACGGCGCCGGGCGCTCCCGGCATTTCCGGTCTGGGCCTTGAAACCCTGATCAATGAATACCGCACCGCCCAGAACGTGATCGGCCGCATCTCCCGTCTGTACCCGGTGACCCTGCTCAATGCCCTGCTGTACTCACCGGGCCTGAGTGTGGAAGCGCTTACTGACAAGTCGGCGGTCGAGGCCTGGGCGAAGGTGGTGCAGGTGCGCGTGAGCAACGATGCCGATGCCAGCGAACGCTTCCTGATTGAAGTGGTTGAGGATATTGAGCATCGCCGCTTCCTGCCGCAGATCGAGCTGGTGGCGCATGGCGTGCCTTATACCTATCGCCTGGGGGCTGATTTCTTTGGCTCTGGCGAGTACCGCACCATCAACAGCATGGCCCGCACACTGGAAGACCTGCTGGAAGTGGGTGCTTACATACAGCGTGGCGAGAAGCAGCAGCCGATTGCCAATTTCCAGCAGGCGCTGGACTGGCTGATGGCCGAAGCGCGTCGTGGCACCGCCATCCAGCGCTACAAGGGTCTGGGTGAAATGAACCCTGGCCAGCTGTGGGAAACCACGATGGACCCGGAAGCGCGCCGCATGCTGAAGGTGACCATCGAGGACGCCATTGGTGCCGACCAGATGTTTACCTGCCTGATGGGTGATGCAGTGGAACCGCGCCGCGCCTTCATCGAAACCAATGCGCTGCTGGTGGCCAACCTTGATATCTAGCTGAGTAAGCACTTGCTTACCACAGGGGGCTCCATGGTAATGGGGCCCTTTTTCATTGGGCGTTACTGGGGCTCCTGCCGTGTGGCGGCGTTCATCTCATGGCGCACCCGGCTGATATGGTCGTAGATCACCTTGCGCGCCCGGTTCGTCACACCCAGCGGCTTGTGCTCGGGCAAGGCATGCCATGGCGTGAAGGACAGGTTTTCACAAAACCCGTTTTGCGCCGGGGTATCGAACACCTGCCGGGGGATATGAAGAGTGGCCACCTTGTAGAAAGGTGCGGCGGCTTCCTTCCACTCCGTCATGGAATCTTCGACGGCCATCGTGCGTGAGGTGCGGGGTTGCACCAGAAACTCCATGCAGGCATCGCCCTGCTGCAGGGTGTCGCGGAGGGCATCGCGCAAGTAGTCATGTCCGGGCTTGGCTGGCAGGCGGCCGGCAGTGGCCGCGCAGGAGCGGGAAGAGTATTTGACCGCCTGCCGGTCGGGCCCTGTACCGAGCTGATAGGGAACCATTGACCAGTAACGGGTTTGCACCGGGTTGGCGATTCTCGAGTTGATGGTCTGCAGGGCAATCAGCGTCCCCTTTGCGCCCAGATCAAACGGAGCCCGTAACTTGTCCCAAACGCTGCCGCTGCCCTGGTGCTTTATCAGGGACAGGTAACGACCGGGGTCGTTAGCAAAGAACACGGGATGATTGATCATGATGAAGTCCTGGGTGCCGGCCTCTTCCTCGCCTTGCAGGATCTTCCTGCCCGGCACGCCGAGTACCTTGATGGCCATCCCGCGGGCATCGCGCTTGATGTCTGCCCGGGTGGCATCGCTGGAGCCATTCGAAAAACGGATCCACGCCTGATAGGTTTTACCGGGAATGAACATGCCTTTGGCCAGATGATCAGGGAGTGACTCCATGACCCGGAACTCGGCTTTCACACAGCCGTGGGCTTTGGGATGCGCATCGCGGAGCGCACTCCCCGGGCGGTACTGTTTGCGTAGGGATTGTTCAATGAGCACTGAGGTCTGAAGTGCTACTGCCTTTTCATCGGGATACAGGGACTCGCCCAGATATGGATCAATGACGGGGTGAGTAATGGCATCGTGACCGGCAAGAATGGTTGGCGGTGCAGCGCTTGGATGATCAGCACTGCTGCAGCCGCTGATTGCTGTCAGCAGGACCAGAGCAAGTAGCAGACCGGTAGGGCCCGGATGCAAATGATGCGTCATTTTGTGTGCCTCTCCGAACGCCAACGCCAGTGCTGCGTGTTCAGGAGTCACGCCGGCATTAACTGACCTTTGACGATAAGGATAGACAGCCCCGGCGTCTGTGGGACAACACACTCAGCAGGAAGACTGAAGGTGAGGCACCACAAAAAAAGCCCCTGCATGGCAGGGGCTTTTGTTTATTCGCTTGGGCCGCAATGCGGCGTCAGTACTCAGTCACCACGACCGCGCTGGCCATAGTGGTTGCCGTTGTCGCGATGCTTGCGCTTGTGCTTGCCGGAATGACGGTTATCGTCATTGTCATACACCACAACCACCTGTTTCTCGACCACCCGTGTGGAGGTCGTGGTCTTTTGGCTGTCTTTGGAGCCAATCGCGGCGCCGGTGGCACCACCGATTCCACCGCCAATGATGGCACCTTCACGGCCGCCCAGTTCGGAGCCAATGGCGGTACCGGCGGCAGCGCCAATGGCGCTACCCAGGACAGCCTTGCCATCGACGGCAAAAGCGGCAACCGGGGCCAGGGCCAGTGCGATGGTCAAAACAGCAGATTTCTTCAGCATGGATGCTCTCCTTTAAAAGAGGTCGAAAGCACCTGCCAGAGGGGGGCATGGCCCGGTCTGCTTGTGCTTTCAATGAACCCAGCATACCTTCCCCGCGGGAAATCGCTCGTAATGATGCGCATCCTTGTGAGCTTACGCACACTTTTTGAGCAGTGTGCCGGCTTCCGGACCTTAACCCAGCAGAGACACCTGAATGAGCCACTCCCCTGCCCCGGTCCCTGCACTGGCCACTACCAACTCCAGAGGCCGAGTCCTGTTTGCCAGTCTGGTGGGCACCACCATCGAGTATTACGACTTCTACCTGTATGGCACGGCGGCGGCACTGGTGTTCGGGGCGCTGTTCTTTCCGGGGGAATCGAGCACGGCACAACAGCTGAGTGCGTTTGCCACGTTTGCGATTGCCTTTGTTGCGCGCCCGGTCGGCTCGGCCCTGTTTGGTCATTATGGTGACCGGTTGGGGCGCAAGACCACGCTGGTGGCCTCGCTGTTGATCATGGGGATATCGACCACGCTGATCGGATTCCTGCCGGGTTATGCCTCGATCGGCGTGATGGCGCCGTTGCTGTTGTGCCTGCTGCGCTTTGGTCAGGGCATCGGGCTGGGGGGCGAATGGGGCGGTGCAGCCCTGATTGCGACCGAGAATGCGCCAGCCAACAAGCGGGCCTGGTACGGCATTTTTCCGCAGTTGGGGGCACCACTGGGATTCATTCTGGCGAACGGCTTGTTTTTGTATCTGGTGCACACGCAGGGTGACGAGGCCTTCCGGGAATTCGGC
>CAYGBB010000261.1:0-3509 GCA_964347985.1 uncultured Moraxellaceae bacterium | reverse complement strand
CCATGATCGCCTGGCTGCACGATCTGGTGCGGCCCCTTACCGATGACCTGATTATCTCCTGTAACCGCAATGGCGAGCGTTATGCGGGCTTTGCAGACCGGTTGGTGCAGGACGATGACCAGGAGTTTCAGGGGCCGCTGGCGGGTATTCGTGCCGGGCTGGCAGTTGCACGGCATCCCCATGTGCTGGTGCTGCCCTGTGATGCACCGTTGCTGGACCGGGGGTTGCTGATTGCCTTGCTGCAAACAGTGGTCATTCATCCCGACAAGCCTGTCATGGTGCGGCGTGGCGAACAGTGGGAGCCGCTCTTCAGTTGTATTCCCCGTGCCTGTGCGCCGGCACTTGATGCCGCCTGGGGGAGTGGCGAGCGCAGCCCGCGCCGGTTGTTGCTGTCACTGGGGGCAGTGCCGCTGCCCTGTGCAGAAGACGATCCGCGTCTGGCCAACCTGAATACTCCGGCCCTGCTGGAAGAAACTTCTGCCGCCAACAAGGGCGAATGACGCCCATGAAAAAGGCCAGACACCTTCGGGATTTTCCGAAGGTGTCTGGCCGCAGGCGAACGTTGTTGCCTAGCCGGTGATCTCGAATGCCTCCTTCAGTTTTTCAGCCGGTTGCCGCAGCGCAATCACCACCTGCAGTGCGGTGGCGGCAGCGCCAATGATGAACACCACATCACCGAAGGTACGTATCCAGCGCAGGGTTTGCAGCAGGTCCTGCTGCATGAAGGCTTCACTGCGGGCATACCACAGGCCTTCGCTGACGCTGGCGTAGAACTGGATGAATCCGATTGGCAACAGGCTGGTGAAAATCATCAGCACGAGGCCGGCGTTGAGTCCCCAGAAGCCGGTACGCATCAGGGCGGGATTGAACGCCACGTCGGGCCGGATGTAGCGCAGCACCAGCAGGGTGAAGCCCAGTGCCAGGAAGCCATACACGCCGAACAGGGCCGCATGTGCATGCACTGGTGTGGTGTTGAGACCCTGCACGTAGTACAGCGAGATCGGCGGATTGATCATGAAGCCGAAGACGCCGGCACCGAACATGTTCCAGAACGCCACGGCGATAAAGCACAGCAGCGGCCAGCGCAGCCGATCCATCCATGCGGCCCGTTCTTTCAGGCGCCAGTTTTCCCAGGCTTCGTAGCCCAGCACAATCAGTGGCACCACTTCGAGGGCGCTGAAGGTGGCCCCGACCGCCATGACCGGTGTAGTGGTGCCGGCAAAGTAGAGGTGATGGAAGGTGCCCGGGATGCCGCCCAGCATGAACAGCGAGGCGGAGGCGAGACTGGCGGTAGTGGCCATGCGTTTCGACACCAGCCCCAGCGTGGAGAAAATGAACGCGAGTGCCGTGGTGGCAAACACTTCAAAGAAGCCTTCCACCCACAAATGCACCACCCACCAGCGCCAGTATTCCATGACGGAAAGATGGGTGCGCTCACCGTAGAAAAAGCCGGCGCCGTAGAACAGCCCGATGGCAATCACCGAGGCACTGAGCAGCGCCAGCAGGTTCTTGTCACCCCCGGGCGTGCGCAGGGCGGGCAGGATGCCGCGCAGCATCAGCACCAGCCAGAAGGCAATGCCGGCAAACTTGCCGATCTGCCAGAGACGGCCGAGATCGACATATTCATAGCCCTGATGCCCCAGCCAGAAGTTCAGCTCCGGCGGCATGATCTGGGCAATGGCCAGGTAGTTGCCGGTGAACGAGCCCACCACCACCAGCACCAGTGCCCAGAACAGTAGGTCCACCCCCAGCTTCTGGTATTTCGGATCCTTGCCGCCATTGATGAGCGGGGCCAGAAACAGTCCGGCGGCCAGAAAGCCGGTGGCAATCCAGAACAGGGCGCTTTGAATGTGCCAGGTACGTACGAGCGAGTAAGGGAACCATTGCGAGACATCGACACCGTAGAAGGTCTGGCCTTCCACCGTGTAATGCGCTGTGAATCCGCCGATAAACACCTGAAAGATGAACAGGGCCACGACCAGGAACAGATATTTGCCGAGCGCCAGTTGCGAGGGAGTCAGGGCAAAGGTGCTCAGGGGGTCTTTCTTGGGTGCCACCGGTTCGTCTTCTTCATGATTGCGCAGGAATGCCCAGGCCCAGACCAGAAAGCCGATACCGGCAATCAGTACGATGACACTGACAATGGACCACATCAGGTTTTCAGTCGTGGGGCGGTTGTCGATCAGCGGTTCATGCGGCCAGTTGTTGGTGTAAGTGGCGGTGGTTCCCGGGCGCTCCGTCGCGGCAACCCATGCGGTCCAGAAAAAGAATTGCGTCAGGCTGGCACGGCGGCCGTCATCCGGCAGTGTGTTTTCCTTCATGGCAAAACTCTGGCGCGAGCTTTGCAATTCGGGCGTGGCACCGAACAACGAGTCGTAGTAGGCCGCTGTCTGCTGCAGGGCCTCCTGGCGACGTGCTGACAGGGTCAGCGTGCCGTTGGCATCGACATTATTGCCGCGATACTCCTGCTTGAGCTGGAAGCGCAGCTGCGCCTGCACGTCTCCCGGCAATTCCGCATAGGGTTTGCCATGGGTGTCCTGCGCGGCCAGATCCAGCCAGGCCACCAGCTCGCGATGCAGCCAGTCAGCACTCCAGTCCGGCGCCTGGTAGGCACCATGTCCCCAGATGGACCCGAGCTGCATGCCGCCGACACTTTGCCACGCGGTTTGCCCGTCCAGGATGTTTTTTTCCGTGAACAACAGGGTGCCATCCGCCGCCACGACCTGTTGCGGAATGGGCGGTGCTGCCCGGTAAACCTCGCGTCCGAACCAGCCCAGCAGGGCGAAAGTGACTCCAACGATGGTGAGCAGCAACCACCACAGCTTGCGATATTCACCCATGAGCGTTCTCCTCACTGGAAAGCGGGGTTGCGGAAATGGTGGCGCGGGCAAACAGCACATTGTTTTCCAGATGGATGTGCTGCATCAGGTCCTCATGCAATTCGCTCAGGCCGCGGTAAAGCGCGCGCCAGGTATTGCAGGCATTGGCCGGCGGCGTGATGTTGTTGGTGAAGGCGTTGATGGCCTCCAGTGCCTCGCCATGCTGGTCGTGTTCGAAGCGCATGACGGAGATCGGGCCGTCGACGCCGCCGTGCAGGTTCTGGCGCAGCAAGGGAAAGAGAATCTGTTCCTCCTTCAGCATGTGGCTGTCCAGTTCCTGCTGCATGGCATCCAGATGGTCCGCCAGCCCGTTCGGGCACTCCGGGCGATCGCCATGCACATGCTCTACGCGTCGGGCCAGTCGCAGCAGCTCTGGTAGCTGCATGCGGTGGCGGTCATGAAAGCGGCTCAGGATGTGGTCGATCAGTTCGCTGGCGGAGGCCTGACGCCAGTCCCGCCCCAGTCCCGGGCAAGCCTGCAGCGCCAGCAGTTCGCTGGCCACGGCATTGGCATCCAGTCCTTTTCGGGTCGCCGCCTCACGCAGGCTTTTCTGGCCGCCACAACAGAAATCCAGACGATGCTGGTGGAAGACGCGGGTGGCGCCGGGAATGTCACAGGCAATGCTGCCCA
>CAYGBB010000260.1:0-3510 GCA_964347985.1 uncultured Moraxellaceae bacterium | reverse complement strand
CCGGTAACTCAGGCAGAGATTCGGGCAGCTTGACGGTGTCGGCATCCATGACGCCCAGCAGCCGTATCAACCGTTCCCGGGCGGCCAAAGCCTCGGTTTCAGCGCGGGCACGTTGCGCCGTGGCGGCGGCATAGAAAGCCTGCTCCCGGGCGGCGTCCAAGCGACTGATGTTGCCGGCCTGCGCCAAGCTGCGGGCTAGGTCGCGACCAGCCTCGGCGGCTGCCTGCACTTCGGTGGCGTAACGCGCGCGCTGGGCGCCGGCGACGGCCGCAAAATAGCTGCGCCGGGTTTCCCGCGCCAGGTTCAGCACGGCCCGGGTCGTATCCAGCTTGGCGCTTTCCAGGCGCTGCTTTTCCAAGGGGGCTCGCGCTGGCAAGGTCAACAGGCCGATCAGGTCAAAGGTGATGCTGCGCTCGATTTCGCGCTCGTCGCCCTGGGTCAACCGGGCCACCGAGATACGAGGATTGCGCAGGCGCGTGGCAGCCACTACCTCGGCTTCGGTGAGGCGCAGCTCTGCGAAAGCCCGCTGCAGGCCCGGGTTGTTGATCAGGGCCAGGGCCACCGCATCTTCTACCCTCAGGGGCTGAGCCAGAAGCTCGTCACGGCGCTGGGCGCGGGTCTCGGCGCTCATGGCTTGGGGCCGGGTCTCTTGTCCCATCAGGCGGCTGGCCTGCGCCCGCACCTCACCCTCTCCACCATCGGAGGACAGGGTGGCACAGGCGCCTAAGCTACCGGCCAGGACGGCCACCAGAATTGCGCGTGCCAACGGCTGGCGAGGCGCTCTCATCGGTGCCCCCCGTGCGGCATATCGCTGTCAGCCGCGCCCGGCATGACGGCATCCTGTGACTCCTTGGGTGCCTCTTTTGGGGCATCAGGAGACGAACCCATGATGTGGCCAGCGTGCCCGGAGGGCTCATCCATCACCAGGGTATGGGTCTCCTGCCAGTCACGTACGGCAGGCTCTGACCAGGCCTGATATCCGCTGAACGCACTGTTATGACTGGCAGGAGTCGAGGGGGATTCGGGGGTCGCTACGACGGCCACCGGCATCCACAAAAGAATGGCCACGACAGGGAATCGCATGAAAAGATCCATCAGGAAGCTCCGATGGGAAGATCATGCGTCTGGCTGCAGGACAACAAGCTGACGTGAAAATTACATTCCTGTCATCTTCACTTAATCTTGCAAAAAGCCGGTATTGTGATGACCGTTACCCTAGCCGTGAGGCGTGCGCCCCGTGAAAATCCTGCTGGTGGAAGATGAAGCCAAGACGGGTGAGTACCTGAAACAAGGCCTCACCGAGGCCGGCTATATCACCGACTGGGTGAAAGACGGGCTGGCCGGACATCATCATGCCCTCTCCGAAGATTACGACCTGGTGATTCTGGATGTGATGCTGCCCGAGATCAGTGGCTGGCAGGTGCTGGCCGCCATTCGACGCGCCGGAAAATCCATGCCGGTGCTGTTTTTGACGGCCCGCGATCAGGTGGAGGACCGAGTCAAAGGCCTGGAACTGGGAGCCGACGATTACCTGGTCAAACCCTTTGCCTTCGCCGAACTCTTGGCCCGTGTTCGTACTCTGCTCCGGCGGGGCCGCAGTCGTGAGCCTGAGCTGCTACAGGTGGCGGATCTGGAGCTGGATGTCCTGCGCCGGCGTGCGGTGCGGTCGGGGCGCCGCATCGACCTTACAGCCAAAGAATTCGCCCTGTTGGAGCTGCTGATGCGACGCCAGGGCGAGGTGCTGCCGCGCTCCCTCATTGCCTCCCAGGTCTGGGACATGAATTTCGACAGCGACACCAATGTTGTTGAGGTGGCCATCAAGCGGCTGCGCACCAAGGTGGATTCGGGCGTTGAGCCCAAGCTGATCAACACCGTGCGTGGCATGGGTTATGTGCTGGAGGCTTCTGCGGATGACGCTACTGATGCGTAAATCCATCACGCTCCGTACCAGTCTCCTGTTCACCTTGCTGGCGGCGGTGGTGTTTGCATTCATGGGGCTGGTTATCCGGGCTTCCGTCAGTCATCACTTCAGCGAGCAGGACAGCAGCGCCTTGGAAGGCAAGCTGGAGTTGATCCGGCACATCCTGCTCACGAACGAGTCGGGGGATGCCGAGCGACTGCGGCGTCAACTGGGGGACGCCTTGGTCGGGCATCATGATCTGTCCGTACGCATTCGCCTCTCGGGGGGGGGCGAGCTTTTTAGCTCCGGGCACGCGCCCATTCCGGATGCTGTGCTCCAGAAGACGACTGTGTTCCCTTCAAAGGACGCACTGCCACTGCTCACCTGGTCTTCGGAAGATGCGACTTATCGTGCCGTTGCCGTTCGGGTTCTGGCCCCCAATCCGCCTCAGAGCTGGGAAATCAGCATCGCCGTCGATACACGGCATCATGCAGAATTCCTGACAGTGTTCGAGCGCGAACTGCTTGTGATCGGCGCAGGTGGTCTGCTGCTCATGGCCGTTCTGGGATGGCTGGCAACGCGCCGCGGCTTGCGGCCGGTGCAGCACATGGCGCATGTCGCCGAAGGCATTTCAGCGCAACGACTGCAGGACCGGCTTCCAGCAGCCGATGTGCCCGTTGAGTTGCAGCCACTGGCCCGGGCCTTTAACGAGATGCTGGATCGCCTGGAAGACTCGCTGCGCCGGCTCTCTGACTTCTCCTCCGATCTGGCGCATGAACTGCGTACACCTATCAATAACCTGATGACGCAAACACAGGTTTCATTGGCCAAGCCGCGCACTGCCGAGGAGTACCGCGAGGTGATGTACTCCAATCTGGAGGAGTTCGAGCGCCTGGCCCGCATGATTGCTGACATGCTGTTTCTGGCCAAGGCGGATAACGGACTGATTATTCCGCATCAGGAGCCAGTGAACTTGCGTCAGGAGATAGAAGCGGTTTTTGAGTTTTACGATGCTCTGGCGGCCGAAAAAACGGTGACCCTGTCACTGCAGGGCAATGCCATTGTCACAGGTGATCCGCTGATGTTACGTCGTGCCATCAGCAATCTCGTCTCCAACGCTGTTCGCCACAGCCTACCCAACACAACCGTCACGGTCAGATTGATAACGGAGCAAGAGATGTTGCGTCTGGTTGTGGAGAACACGGGGGACAGCATCACTCACGATCAACTGGATCGGGTATTCGACCGTTTCTACCGGGCTGATGCGTCACGTCGCCGCAGTGACGAAGGCGCAGGACTGGGACTGGCCATTACCCGCTCCATAGTCCGGGCCCATCGCGGCCAGATTACGGTAGCCTCCAATGAAGGCAAGACCCGTTTTCAGGTGACCTTGCCAATCACGCCTGCGCCTTTGGAGGCGACGAGCGTGAGGGATTGAGTATAGGCAGAGTGCAGCGGGCGCCATCATACCACCAGGGCTTGCCAGCCCAGATACCCAATATACAGACCCACCAGCAGGAACAGTCCCTCGGGAAAATACGGCGCCTTGCGGGCAAACTCGCCCAAGCGGTGCTTCAGCAGATCGTCGCTATCCGCGGTGCGGTGAATGG
>CAYGBB010000259.1:0-3530 GCA_964347985.1 uncultured Moraxellaceae bacterium | reverse complement strand
GAGTGGACATCAGTGCGCGAGGAAATGTCGCCATCGACAGTGATGCGATGACGGGGCGTGACGGTATCAGCAGTGGTGCCGGCACCCACCTGCAGGCCACGGGTGCTGTCGGGCTGGCTTCGGGCACGGACATCACCGGCGCTGCCATCGGCATCACGGCGGCCAGCGTGATCACGAATAGCGATACCGAGATTGCTGCGCGCGGTGCATTGTCCATACAGGCAGGGCAGCAGCACTTGTCCGGCAACGTGGTCAGCCGGCAGACGGTAACGCTGTCCGGTGACAGCATTGCCAATCATGGCCAGATTGCCGCCAACACCGGGTTCGTCGTATCGGCATCGACACTCGACAACACCGGCCTCATCAGCAGCATTGGCGGCAATGGCCGACTGGACATTGCCGGGCAGCTGCTCAATACCCATGGCCAAATCCAGCAGGGCGGTGCGCTGGACATCACGGCGGCCAACATCAGCAATGCCAATGGCGTCATGGCCGCGGACGGCAACCTGACAGTCTCGGCAAGTGATGCACCCGTGGATAACAGCAGCGGAGTGCTGCAAGGAAATGCGGGTGTCCAGATCACGGCGCCGGGGCTGGTTAACCAGGCAGGAGAGGTTGTCAGCAACGGAAACATCCGTCTCGTTCTTGGCAACGGTGCCCTCGATAATCGCCAGGGCCTCATCGAAACGCTTGCCAATATCGATCTGGAATCAACCGGCCTGTTGCAGAATTCGGAAGGCAGTTTCCACGCCGGTAATGATTTGAACTTTACCGTCGACAGCTTTGATCGCGCCGCTGCCGGGGGCGCCTATGTCGCGGGCGGCTTGTGGAAGATCAACGCTAAAGAAGACATCGTTTTCAGTGGCGACGCAGTCGCCACATCTGGCGCACTGACCCTCAGCAGTGACACGGGAATGATTACCATCGACAGCCGCATCGAAGCCGGCGGACCGACTCGACTGGTCGCAAGTAACATCCGCATTGGTCGTGAAGGATTCATCGCCTCGCAGGATGCTTTTTCTGCAACGACGAATCATCTGGATAACGAAGGCCTCATTTACGGAAAAACCACCGTCGACCTGATTGTCCGTGACGTCTTCAACAATGGTGCCGAACAGTACAAAAAAGATCCCACATTTTACCGGAGGGCCGTTGTCCTCAGTGAAGGGAATATCAATCTTACGGCCCTGAACGGCGAGCGTATGCTCGCCATCAACAACTATGGCGGCCATATCGAAAGCCTGCACGGCGATGTCACGCTCAAGGCCAACGAACTGAGTAACATCAATATCGGCTGGGCGCACCGGGATCCCTACCAGTCGACGTCGACCACGTACAGCACATCCCGGGCAGCATGGGATGCCTACAACCGTGGCTATGCCGGCGAGGACGTCAGGGTTTACCAGTTTAGCTTCACTACGACACACCATGATGTGCTGAGCCAGGGCAATCGTGGCCAGATTGTGGCAGCCCGTGACATCACGATAGAAGCCGATACAGTCGAGAATGATCGCAGCAGCATTTCTGCCGCTAGTTATCTCCGGCTGGATGCAGATGTGGTGACCAATACGGCGAGCCACTTGCGTAACCGTATCAGCAAGCAAACGAACTACCGCTACTGGGACTGCTATTACAACAGCGCGGGAAAAAAGAAGTGCGGACGAACCCACGAGGGTTCGCTGGGTACCAGTACATACTGGGGGCAAGAAGATGCCAGCAAGACCATCAAGTCTGTCATAGAAGGCGGCATTGACGTTGTCGTCAACGCTGACACCATTGTTAACGGCGATGCTGTCATCAGGGGCAGCACTTCCGATATCGAGGGCGGACAGATTCCGGATGTGCCGGGCGAAGCGCCCTCGCAGGCGCCGCCTGCGGGCGCCATCAACCTGGGCATCGTCGACCCCACCGCCTTCCCCGGATTTCATCTACCGGACAACGGCCTGTTCAAGCTGACGGCGCCGGGCCACCCCTATCTGATCGAAACCGATCCGGCCCTGAATACCTACCAGGGTTTCCTGGGCTCGGGCTATCTGCTCGAGCATCTCGAATGGTCACCGGAGATTACCCAGCGTCGCCTGGGGGACAGTTATTACGAATTGATGCTGATTCGCGATGCCTTGATCGCAAGCCTCGGCAGTCGCTTTGTTCATCCCTCCATTACGGATGAGCGCCAGCAATACGAATACCTGATGGAAAATGCCATCGCCGCTTCCGAGTCCCTGCAGCTCAGCGCAGGTATCGCACTGAGCCGCGAGCAGATTGATGCCCTGCAGCAGGACATTGTCTGGATGGAGGAGCGTGTCATTTCCGGCGAGCGGGTGCTGGTTCCCGTCGTGTATCTTGCTCAGGGCAGCACACGGGTATTGCACGACGGCGCCGTCATCGGGGGCGGCAGTGTATCGCTGAGCGGCAGCACGATACGCAATGCCGGACTTATCCGTTCCCGCGATAACCTTTCCATCATTGCCGCCCAGGACATCAGCAATCTGGGCGGCACCATGGATGCCGGTGGCGATCTGCTGCTGGAGAGTGGCGGGGACATCCTCAACGAAAGCGGCCGTCTGGCAGGCAACAATGTCGTGCTGCAGGCCGAGGGCGATATTACGCATCGCACCTGGTCAGAACGCGAAAGCTTCGGCTCGGCCGACAATGGTAACTGGAACACGCTGGTCGGTGATATCGCGACGGTCGACGCCCGCGGTACGCAGTTGCAAATGGCCGGTGGCGACATTCAGGTCATCGGCGGGCAACTGACGGGCAATAACGTAGGGCTGGCCGCCGGCGGCAGCATCCTCCTCGACACCGTGCAGGTGGATCAGGGTTATTCCTTCAGCGGCAGTGATGGGGAAAAGAGCGAACAACAGGTCCGTCACCTGCAAACCCAGGTCAGTGCCTTGCAACATCTTCAGCTGCAGGCTGGCGCCGACCTGATCGCCATCGCCGCCGAACTCCGTGCCGGCGAAAGCGCCACCCTGGAGGCCGGGCGCAACATCACTCTGCTGGCCGCTGAAGAAACGGATCACTACGAGGAACACAGCCGTAGCGACGGCAGCTTTGGGCGCAGCAAGAGTCATGATCTGGTGCACGATGAATCCAGAATGCTGGGCACCACGATTACCGTCGGCAATGCCGACGACCCCGACGCCGCGCCCGGCCACCTGACACTGGCGGCCGGCAACGACATCACGCTGTATGCCTCGCAGGCAGTGGTCACCGGCCAGGTCGACGTCATGGCGGGTGGCAATCTCAACCTGATCGCCGGCATCAATACCGTCAGCCACAGCGAACAGAGCAGCAAGGAAAACGCCGCCACCTACCGCAACAACGATCAGGGCTATATCCAGCAGACCGCGGCGGCCAGCGCCATCTCCGCCGGTGGTGATCTCAACCTGAGTGCCGCGAAAGACATCCGTCTGACCGCCTCGGTCCTGCATTCAGGCCAGACGCTACGCATTGGCGGTGATGCCATTGATCCGCAGGCACTGACCGCCACCGGTGACAACCGGCCGATGAATGTCATTGTCGAT
>CAYGBB010000258.1:0-3536 GCA_964347985.1 uncultured Moraxellaceae bacterium | reverse complement strand
GATGAATCCGGTCCAGCCCGACTCGCGCACCGAGACGGCCCAGGCATACAGAAAGAGGGCTTCCACGTCGAAGATGACGAAGAACATGGCAATCAGGTAGAACTTGGCAGAAAGACGCAGATTGGCGCCGCCGAAGGGCACCACGCCCGATTCGAAGGGCTCGTTCTTGGCCCGCCCCCAGTCACGGCCGCCCAGCCAGACGGGAATGCCGAGCATGAAGGTCAGCAGGAAGGCGACACCGCCCATGTAGGCGATCAGGGCCCAGAGGCTGCTTGAAGATTCGACGACAGTCGGCACGGCTTTGTACCCCTGGCAGAGACATCACCCGAAAATAAGGCATTCAGCACTCGATGAGTGCATGAGCCGGGTGATTATGGCTAATAAAACGCATATGTGCATGCACGCCCGGTTTTTGGGCGGGCCAATTTTACCCAGAGCCTGACAGGGCACAAGGGAAAAGTGCACAAGAACCGAATCTGCTTGCGCCACATCAAGTAAGTGCCGGGCAACGGGCAGTTGAGCCTGGTGCCCCGGAGTGGGGCGTCCAGGTTCGGACGGGGCGCCTGCCAAGGGTAACAGAGTGGCGCGACATCAACAAAAAAGGCGCGGAAATCCGCGCCTTTTTTGTTGATCAGGCAGCGCTCAACCCGAGAAGAAGTTGAGGGTGTGCTGGCCGTTGAACACTTCGACATTATCCGCGCCAAAGTTGAAGCCCTTTACGATGGCCACGATCTTGGCTTCAAGCTCCGGATTGTTGAGCTGGCTGGAGGTCACCGTACAGCTGGTAACCGAGCCATCGGGAGCTATCGTCAGTTTCAGGGTCAGGCTGCCCTGGATGTTTGGATCGTCGCGTAGTGCGCGCTGATGGGCATTGTTCAGGCGGGCACCATACTGGTCGAAAACCTTGCGGATGTCTTCGGCACTTCGACGGGACTTCCCGTCCTTGTTGACGGGACGGACTGCGTCTGCCCCCTTGATGCCACTTTCCACCGCTTGCAGTTTGCCCCCGGCAGCCAGCATCCCCTTGCTGCCTTTGCCGCCAGCTACGCCGCCGCCAAAGCCGGAGCTGATCTGGCCGCTGCCACTGCCGTAGCCTGCTGAGGCCAGTGCGCCGGAACCAGACCCTGCACGACTGGTCAGCATGGCACGACTGGTGCCCGCGGCTTCGGTGCCAGTGATCAGTGCACCACTCGGGGCAGGCAGGTCAAAGGCATCTCTCATTGATGCGATGTCATCGAGACCCGCTTCCTGCAGCATCTTTGATGCCTTGGCGCGCGCCTGCTGAACTTCAACCGGCTTGGGTTCTGCTGTGGGGGTTACCGGCTTTTCAGCCTTGTCTTCCGGCTTGGTGGCCTCTTCTTCCTTTTTCGGCTCTTCCTTGGGCTTGGGCGGAGGAGGAGGTAACTCAATCTTGCGCTCGACCATTCGTGCAATGCGCTCGGGCATGGCTTCAGCCGTTGCCCGGTCTTCCTTGGGAACCTTGACGAACAGGATAAGGATGGAGAGCAACAAGGCCAGTATCAGCATGAAGATGGTAATGGCCTTGCGGCGTCGGTCATCTGACGGCAGGTTGTCCCAGGGCAGCATCCCGTCAAGCATCATCATGGGTTGGGTCATTTTCCATTCCCTCCCTTGATGACGCCGAAGGAGATTTTCGAATAGTCATTGGCACTTAATGTTGCCATGACTTTCCGCAATGCCTTGTACGAAATATCCTTGTCACCGAGGATCGTGACCTCACGCTCAGGAAAGCCCTCAGCATTGAGTACAGGCGCAATTTTGCGTGAGCGGTACTGTAGCTCAACAGCCAGCGCGGGGATCGTGGAGGCATCGGTTGCCAGTGCTTCAGCCACGCTTGCCACCCGCATGTCCTGAACCAGAATGTCAGTCTTGGTCAGCATCACGACAAGATTCTGTTTCGGCGCTTTCTCTGCCAGCGAAATGGGTAGCTGCAGGGTGTCAGTGGGTGGCAGCTTTGCCGGATTCTCCGAGTTGACCAGCAGAAAGAACACCAGAATGGTGAAAATATCCATCAGCGAGGTCAGGTTCAGGGCGGACTGTGGTTTGTGCCGTCTGGAGCGACGCTCGATACGCAGGGCGCGTGCAGTTTTTCTCATCATGCACCCCCTTTGTTGGGGTCGGTTGGCGCATCACCAATGCCTACCTCAGGGAAGAGGGCATACTTGGTTGGCTTGCCATTCACTTCACTCTTGATAATGCGCACGGCATCCATGGTATGGATCAGGTTGTCATAGGACGTTTCCTGTTCCAGGAGAATGGTGGCATCACTCACTGTAGGGTGCTGGGTTTTTACTTCCCGCAGGTAATCGTTCAGTGCCTTGAAGTCATGGCCCTGTGATGCCATCGGAATGGTTTTCAGCGGACCGGTCTGGCGATCGGCCACGACAAAGCGGTCACCATAGATCATGACCTCCAGGACAAGCGGTTTCTTTGGTTCATCGCCGGCCGCACCTCCGCCATCCTTGGGCAGGGAAACCTGCAGGACAGCAACCTGGGTGAAGACGGCGTTCAGCAGCAAAAACGGAATCAGGATCACCATCAGATTCATGAATGAGGTGATATCCAGATCCGCATCCGTGCTGCGCCTTTTGCGCGAGCTCATTCTCGGCTCCTCTTAATGCTGTTACGGGGCCGTTTTATTCTGGCTTGGTTGCGCTTAGCTGGCGCAGCACATTGAGAAACTTGATTGAGGCCATTTCCAGGCTTTCCACGACAGAATTGGTCTTGTTCTGCAGGTAGGAAAACGCCAGTAGCAGGGGGATAGCCACCACGAGACCAAACAACGTGGTATTCATGGCCACGGAAATAGAGCTGGAAAGCAGGTCACCCTTGAGGGCCGGGTCGGCATTGGCGACGGCATCGAACGCAGAGATCAGGCCTTGCACAGTACCGGTCAGACCGAGCAGCGTGGCGATGTTGGCGAAGGTGGCAACATAAGAGGTGCGGGCTTCAAGGCGAGGCATTACTTCCATCAGGCCTTCTTCCATTGCAGTTTCTATATCTTCCACGCGGCGGGCATTCAGGCTACGCGTCAGGCCGTTGTTCAGGATGCGGGCGATGGCGGCATCGCTGTCCTTTACCTTGTCAAGTGCCAGCTTGAGTTGTCCCTTGGAAAGCAAGGGATACACATCATTCCAGACCACCTTGTTGCTGCTCACTACCTTGGTCAGATACAGGGTGCGCTCAATGACAATACCCAATCCCAGAAAAAGCACGAGCAGGATGGGGTACATGAAAAAGCCGCCTTCCTGAATGAACTTGATAATCGACATTGCTCAAAACTCCTTTCAAAAAAAACAGTGTTGTAAATATGATGTAAGGCCGTCACTGCCTTGAATAGTGTCAGCGGATTTTTTATTAACGGTGATCAGGGTTTATCGATGCTGCGGTGAAATTCGATTTCCCGCAGTAACACATCTCGATCCAGTGGCTGCAGGGTTTCACGCAGGATGGAGGTGCTGATTTCCTTTTTGGAAATTTGTGATGCCTTGTCTTTCCACGGCACGATATTGAAG